>JAQICW010000599.1 GCA_027858355.1 Desulfobacula sp. | reverse complement strand
CTTTCAGGCGGGGAAAAGGCAAGGATCATTCTTGCCAATATCATGTTGGCTCCATGTGATCTCCTTCTTTTGGATGAACCCACCAATGATCTTGACATTCTTTCTCTTGAAGTCCTTGAAGAAAGTATCCAGCAATTTCCAGGTGCTGTTATTATTGTTTCCCATGATCGCTACCTTATGGACAGGGTCTGCCACAAAATTTTATATCTTGATCCAAATGCAGAAGCCAGATTTTTTAAAGATTTTCATCAAATAATGAACTATCGCCAAACATTAGGTGAAAAACCAAAAAAAATCAAAAAATCAGCTGAAAACAAAAAACAGCCTTCCAAAACTTTTTCCTATAAGGATAAATATGAGTTAGACCATATCGAAGAAAAAATTCTGGAGGCTGAAGCTGAAATCAAATCATTGTCCGACAAAATTCAACAACCTGAAATCATCAGAAACCCTGAAGAAATGAAAACCTGTTGTTCCCTGCTGGAACAATCACAAAAGCAGGCCCAGTACCTGTATGAAAGATGGGAAGACCTTGAAGCTAAAAAAACGAGGGATGATCAATCGCCTACTCTTTGATAATAAATTCTTCCAGTTTTTCAAACAGAGATTCCGGCCATTCTTCTGCATTCAGGAAAAGCTGTTTTTCTTCTTCGGGCAAGCTTTCTTTAACACTGGGAGGCAAGCTGTCGTAGGACATCTGCCGTTCTTTATCAATTTTTTTTTTATCTTTCATGGAACATTCCTTTTATGAATACAATCGCGATATTAAATAAGTAACCGCAGTTTCAACCCTTAAAATTCTTGACCCGATGTGATATGAAGAAAAACCTGCTTGCTCCAAAGTGTCAATTTCAATATCAATAAACCCTCCTTCAGGACCTATCACAAGGGTGATCTCTTTATTTACACCTGCCGGACAAATGCTTGAGGCCTTTGGATGGGCTGTGATACACAGGCTGTCTTTAGCAATGAGCGGCAGTTCTTCCTTTACAAAACGGGTAAAAAATCTTTTTTGATAAATCCTGGGCAATACAGTATCCTTAGCTTGTTCCAATCCCAGGATCATGTGCTTTTCAAGCTCATCGTGATTCAGCAAAGGGCTTTGCCAGAAGCTTTTTTCCACCCGCCATGAATTGATCAGATAAATGTTCTTAACCCCCAGACTTGTGACGCTCTCAATAATACGTTTGAGCATTTTCGGTCTTGGCAGGGCTAACACAAGTGTCAGGGCTAATGGGTCTGGTGGATCATGGTCAAGGCAGATTTCCATGTCGATAAAATCATGTGATATTTTTTTAACCAGGCCAGTACCGATCTTATCGTTTAAAAGACCGCAGACCACTTGATCATTTTCCATGACCTTGTTGACAGTGACTAAATGCTTAAACCTCCTGCCTTTGAGCCTGACACGCTCAGGGTCAATAAAATCTCTGGCATCTAAAAGGATAAGGTTCATATTTAGCAGCAGGCCCAACACAGTATTCGGGAAAATTGGCGATTTTCAATCAGCACTGATTATGCTCTCTTGTCTTATGAAAGACTATCTGCGGCCACTCTTCCATGGTAAATCCCAGTTGATACTCACTTGTCGTCAAAAAGGTCAGCCACCCCTCTGAATCCATTGTCAGATATGATTCATTTTTCTTTTTAAACTCTTTCAGTATTTTTTCATCTTCACAGGTCACCCATCTTGCAACGGAGAAATCAATGGTTTCATAGGTGGCATTTACATTATATTCTGCTTTAAGCCGTGCCATGGTCACATCAAACTGAAGCACCCCGACTGCACCAACAATATGCAGGTTCCCCAGCAAAGGATTGAATACCTGTATGGCACCCTCTTCTGACAGCTGAATCAACCCCTTGTGCAAGGCCTTTGCTTTCAGGGGATCTTTTAAAACCACCCGTCTGAAGTGTTCAGGAGCAAAACTGGGAATGCCTAAAAATTTCAAAGGTTCCTTTGAAGTAAAAGTGTCACCTATTTTGATGGTGCCGTGGTTATGTATCCCTATGATATCGCCGGGATAGGCCTCTTCAATATTATTTCTTTCCTGGGCCATGAAAATAGTGGCATTGGAAAGTTTAATCTCTTTTCCAATCCTGTGATGTCTGACCTTCATACCCTTGGTAAATTTGCCGGAACAAATCCTGAAAAAAGCGATTCTGTCCCGATGCTCCGGGTCCATATTAGCCTGAATTTTAAATGTAAATCCTGAAAATTCGTTTTCATGAGGTTCCACATCCCTTGTGGCTGTATGCCGCTTTCCAGGAGGTGGTGCGATTTCCACAAAGGCATCCAGCATTTCTCTGACTCCAAAATTATTAATGGCAGAACCAAAGAAAACAGGAGTCTGAGTACCATTCAAATACAAATCCATATCAAAGGGCTCAGATGCGCCAACAATTAAATCCACATCATTCCTGAGCTGCTCTGCCTGGGTCTCGGAAATCATCACATCAAGCCTTGGATCTGCTAAATCATCTAGAAATACGCCATCATCATCCTTTGGCGTATACCCGGGAGAAAAAATGCCCAATTCCTTTTTTCCAAGATTATACACACCTTTAAACCTCTTTCCCATCCCAATGGGCCAGCTTAAGGGCACACATTCAATCTGAAGCTTGTCCTCAATATCTTCAAAAAGATCAAGGGGTTCCATGCCTTCCCGGTCCAGCTTGTTAATAAAGGTGATAATGGGGGTGTTGCGCATCCTGCAGACTTCCATCAATTTCTGGGTCTGGGGCTCAACTCCTTTGGCATTATCAATAATCATGACTGCACAGTCCACGGCAGTCAAAACCCTGTAAGTGTCCTCGGAAAAGTCCTTATGACCCGGGGTGTCCAGAAGGTTAATCTCATACCCTTTATAATTAAACTTCATAACAGAGGAAGACACACTGATCCCTCTTTCCTGTTCAATGGAAAGAAAATCACTGGTGGCTGCTCTGGCAATTTTCCTGGATTTAACAGCCCCGGCCTGTTGTATGGCACCGCCAAACAACAGTAGTTTTTCTGTCAAAGTTGTCTTGCCTGCATCAGGATGACTGATAATGGCAAAGGTTCTGCGTTTATTTATTTCTTTTAAAAGGGTCTTATCTATGGTTTTAGAATGCATTAAACAAAAATTCCTTGTATTTCAAATTTTAAGACTGGGAATCTAACAGTATTTTTCCCAATACTCAAGAAAAAACGCCTTGCTTAGACAAAACATTAATAATTTCAGGCTATTGAAGTGGATTGTTAGATTTAGGATTTCCGCAGTTAAGGATACTTACAAAGCATTAATCTTCAGATTGTTTTTTATTTCTCTGTTTTTTTCGTATTTTAAAAAAATTATTATTCTCTTTTTCCATTTTTTTCTCAAGTTCCATATTCATAATTCATCTTTAAAACTAAATTTTTCTAAACAGGATTGCGGCCCAACTCAAATTTGTCAGCTTAAAAAATTTATAATAATACTTTTTCCAATCAAACACCAGCATATTCAAGCAGGTTCCTTTGGAATCAATCGAAAATAATCCAGATACAAAACATAGGTTTTATCAGGATTGGACATGAAAACCAGAAATCTATAGATATTTTTCAAATCAAGGGGCCTTTCTGTTCCTGATGTTTTAAGGCTGTCCAGTGGTATTTTCAATAGGTTTGCCCCAGGCAGCAGCAGAAAATTTTTATTATATCTATCACTGTGTTCTAACGCATCTTTTTTATCATCAATTCTTAAAACAAGGCTTACCGTTTCAGGTGAAGGATTATACACCTCAAAACACAAGGCTTGATACCCTCTCCAGTCATGATGCTTTAATGCAGGCGAAAGACCCGGGTCAGACGAATGATAAAGCTCAAGCTTTAAGGATTTTTTACCCTGGACGGCATAATCATCTGAAAGGAAAAAAAGAGTGTGGCATTTCCAGTGAAATTCCTCAAAAACAGATTCTGATTCAAAATCAAAAAGCACAAGTTCTTTAGATGGTATCTTTTCACAGGCAACAATAAAAAATATACTAAAAAACAATAAAAAAATATTTTTAGCCATATTGCCCTGCCCTTAAAACCGGAACACCACTATTTCCGGTTGACTTAAAAGCCTGAACCGGAAATGACTTGTGCCGATCCCCCTTGTTACATACATGGTTTTATTTCCATCTTGAAACAATCCATAATTGTATTTCACATTTTTTTCATACCCAAGAAATCTAAACAACCATAAGGGAAGCCTTACCTGACCACCGTGCGTGTCGCCGCTAAACAAAAAAACCCTGTCTTTGCCTGAAAATTTATCAAAGGCAAAAGGACTGTGGCTTAACACCAGCAATGGCTCACCCTGATCCACCATATCCTCCATTTCTTTGAATTCATTTAGATCATCATACTCTTCATCTAGTCGAATCTACAGATGTTCAAGATGAAACCAAGTGGCTGTACGCTTCATATTTTTCCAATCCCAGTGACTATGAGGTTAACCTCGTTCAAGAAGCCATTTGGTACTGGGAAGATAGTTCGTATACTAATGCCGCCGCCTGGACTACATTTGCAACCGCCTATGGTGCCGATAGCCTTACATTTTTAGAAAATTGGGACATACAAGCTGTTAACTTCGAAACTGAGAATGGTCACTACCCTGGTCAAAACCAGGTCGTTGGCCAAGAAAATCCTGTTCCAGAGCCTGCCACCATGGTTCTTTTTGGAATAGGTCTTCTCGGTATTGCAGGCATGGGAAGAAAAAAAATAAAAAAATAAA
>JAQICW010000587.1 GCA_027858355.1 Desulfobacula sp. | reverse complement strand
GGATAGAGTAGGCTGACAAATCGCACGCCACCAGAATCCTGTTAACTTTTTTCATGCCATTTTTCTCCTTCAGTGATTAAATTTTTTTCAATTGATGGCATAAAACTTCCTTGCACATGAATGTCATCAAAGTGTTGTATAGCTCTATTTCAGCAGGAACGTCAGCATCACTTAAGAGTGTTCCTGCCGAATTTTTCTAATTTTATCCCCAAGTCTTTTTTCTACACTCCGGGCAGATCCATTATGACAATCAGACTTTCTTTATTTTCTATAATGTCAGTCTGAGGAATAAAAAACTGGCTTGCAACAGTTCGTTCTTCTTTATGCGTGTTATCATTTTCCAGTCAATTTTTATATTAAATTAAATAAGTTGTACATAGGCTTAAATTGCATGATAGGCTTATAACATATAGTATGCAAGGTATTTTAATACGAACCAATGCTTGTTCCCAATAGCATTTGAGATGAGGACACAAGCTTTAAAGCCGGTCCAAGCTATTCATTAAACCTACAGTCTTCACAGGAGGCCTGATACATGAGAAAACGTCAGAAAGAAGCCATTTTTATTTTACAAACAATTGCCTTGACCACAGTGTTTATTCGTTTGTATTTTATGCGACTGGATATTAAAATCACACCAAAAACTCTTTTAATAATCTTATTTCAGGAGGGAAAGATGATTGTTCCTTTTGTACATAATAATGAATTTATTATCACCATTGAAGTGGTGCCACCAAAAGGCAATGACCCTGAAGAACTAGTGGGAAAGCTTACTAACCTTGCCGGTCTTCCCTTTCACGCCTTCAGTGTTGCATCAAACCCCGTGGCAAAACCAAGGATGTCAGCCATGGTGTTCACCCATCTCATACAAAAATCCACACAAAAGCCTGCTATCCTGCATTGTACGATAAGGGACCACAACCGGCTGGGATTACAGAGCGAGCTGTGGGGAGCCAGGGCCCTGGGGATTGACACTGTTATCGCGGTAACGGGTGATCCGTCAGCATCCAAAGCAGAAGAAATCACTTCCACCGTCGGCGATTTAAATGTCTTCGAGTTGATAGGCATGGCAAGGAATTCAAATCTTTGCACCGGTGCAGTGCTTGATTTCAGGCCTGAAGTCAATGGCCTTGAACACGAAGCAAAACGGCTGGAAAAAAAGGTTGCCTCAGGGTGCCAGTTTATTGTCACCCAGCCGGTTTACGATGAAAAAACGGCAAAGCAAATTCATGCTGCCACACGGCACCTCAAGGTACCCATCATCATGGGAATCCTTCCTTTATTGTCCTATAAACATGCTGTATTTTTACATGATAAGGTGGATGGCATTGCTGTTCCCAAACCCTTAAGACAACAAATGGAAAAGGCCAAAGATCCTGTAAAAGAAGGCGTATTCCAGGCAAGACAGATGCTTGAACTTGCGAAAGAGATGTTTTCAGGTGCCTGCATCATGCCGCCCTTTGACCGGTTTGATATTTTAACAGACATACTCATAAACTGAACCGGTTACAACAGGGAGAAAAACTCTGTTTCTAATACTGGTTGGTTTTCAGCAGGACAAGAGTACAGGCTTCAACCACCTCAATGCCTGCCTGTTTTAATTGTTTGTATGCCTCCTTATTTTCTGTGTCCGGGTTGAAAATCACCCGCCGGGGAGCTAATTTTACAATATCATTGATGATGGCTTCCTGTCGTACCGGGCCCACATACATGGTCACTGTATCAATTTTTTCAGGAATGTCTTTAAGGGATTGATAGACTTTTTTCCCTTCTATCTCTTCATGTTTTGGTGCAATGGGTATGGGGTTGTGATTGTATTGAGCAAGCAGGCGCATGGCCTTGTTTGAATATCTGTCCTGATTCGGACTTGCACCGATAACGGCAACATTTTCCATGGTAGTTTTCCTTATTTTTATGTATCGTTAAATAGAATTTATCATTACATATTGTTTCCCGTCTTTCAACTTGATAACATGAAAACTGGTATTAAATTGGAAATACGTAAACGGGGTCAGGCTTGCGCAACTAAGCAAGCCTGACCCCACTATAAGGTATCATCATTATATTATGGGGTTATTTAATTTAGTTTCAGATTATTCTCCCACGGGAGATCAACCAGGTGCCATTGAATATCTTTCAGCAGGTGTCTTAAATAAAGAAAAGCATCAGGTCCTTTTAGGGGTGACAGGCTCTGGCAAGACCTTTACCATGGCCAATATTATTGCAAGGGTTGAAAAGCCAAGCCTGATTATTGCTCCCAACAAGACTCTGGCAGCACAGCTTTATAATGAATTCAAGGCACTCTTTCCTGATAATTGTGTGGAGTATTTTGTCTCTTATTATGATTATTATCAGCCAGAAGCCTATATCCCGGCAAGCGATACCTATATTCAAAAGGATTCATCCATTAATGAAGTCATTGACAAGATGCGGCACTCTGCCACACGATCCGTTCTTGCCCGAAAGGATGTGATTGTGGTGGCAAGCGTATCCTGTATCTATGGCCTGGGAGCACCTGAAGATTATCTTGATTTAAGGGTGACGCTGACAAGGGATATGGAAATTTCACGGGAAAAGGTATTGGAGAAGTTTGTTGATATACAGTATACCCGTAATGATACTGATTTTCATCGCGGAGTATTCAGGGTCAGGGGGGACAGGGTTGAAATCTTTCCAGCCTATGAAGAAGATAAAGCTGTTCGGATTGATTTTTTTGGAGATACCATAGAGGGGATTTCAGAGATTGATCCTTTAAAGGGTGATGTCCTGAAAAGCTTTGATCAGACAGTGATATATCCAGCCTCTCATTATGTCACCAAGCAAAAGACTCGAAAAAGGGCTATGGAAGCCATTGTTGAAGAACTAAAAGCACGTCTTGAATATCTTCATGCCAATAACAAGCTTGTGGAGGCTCAGCGCCTTGATGAAAGAACCCGGTATGATCTGGAAATGCTCAATGAAATCGGTTATTGCAATGGGATTGAAAATTATTCCAGGCATCTGACAGGGCGAAAACCCGGAGAACCCCCTCCAACTCTTCTGGATTATATAGGTGATGATTTTCTTCTCTTTTTTGATGAAAGTCATATTTCTGTTTCACAGTTAGGGGCCATGTACAAGGCAGACCGATCAAGAAAAACAACCCTTGTAGAACATGGGTTCAGGCTGCCGTCAGCCATTGACAACCGTCCCCTTCAATTTGAAGAATTTAAACAAAAAGTCCCCCAGGTTGTCTATGTGTCTGCCACACCGGCAGACTATGAAATGGAAAAAGCCGGAGATAAGATAGCAGAGCAGATCGTCAGACCCACAGGACTGCTTGACCCTGAAGTTGAAGTCCGGGATGCCAAAGCCCAGGTAGATGATCTTTATGAAGAAATCATGAAACGGGTCGAGGCAGGAGAAAGGGTTCTTGTGACTACCCTGACTAAAAGGATGGCAGAAGACCTGACGGATTATTATGCAGATCTGGGGGTGAAGGTTAAATATCTTCATTCAGATATTCCTACAATGGAAAGAATTGATATTATCCAGGATCTTCGAAGAGGGCTGTTTGACGTATTGATAGGGATTAACCTGTTGCGGGAAGGTCTTGATATTCCTGAAGTCTCCCTTGTGGCCATTCTGGATGCGGACAAGGAGGGATTTTTAAGATCTTTCCGGTCCTTTATACAGATTTTCGGCCGGGCTTCCAGAAATGTATTTGGCAGGGTTATCATGTATGCGGAAAAAGAGACAGCCTCCATGAAAAAAGCCATTTCAGAGACAAAAAGGCGGCAGAAAATCCAGAAAGCATATAATGTGAAACATAACATTGTGCCCACCACCATCCAGAAAAATATTAATTTGTTAAAATATTCAGCCGACAGCCAGGCCCTAGTCCAAGGATCTGTGGATGAAGATATACTAAATTATGAAGATCAGGAGTTGAACCTGGAAGATATTGTCAAAGACCTGGAATATAAAATGAAACTGGCAGCAGAAACCCTTGAATTTGAACGAGCAGCAGAATACAGGGATAAAATTAAAGAATTGATGGATATTAAGCGGGTTTATGGACCATGACAAGCTTGATACTTGAAAAATACCAGCAAACGCCCCACAGTCCTGGTGTTTACCTGATGAAGGATACCAAAGGCAGCATCATTTATGTTGGAAAGGCCATAGATCTTAAAAAAAGACTGTCATCCTATTTTATAAAAAAACATCATCATGATGCAAAAACAGTAGTACTTCTTGAAATGATCAAGGATTTTGACATCATTATCACCTCTTCCGGCCATGAAGCCTTTATTCTTGAATCCAACCTGATCAAAGAATACAATCCCAAGTACAATGTGATTCTTAAAGACGGGAAAAATTATCCATTGCTCAGGATTGATATGAATGAAACCTATCCTGCCATCCAGAGAGTCAGAAAAATAAAAAATGACAAAGCCCGTTATTTTGGTCCCTATTCTTCAAGTCACAGCGTAAATAAAACCTTAAACCAGATTCAAAAAATATTTAAGCTGCGCCGTTGCAAAAACACCCAGTTTAAAAACCGGTCAAGACCTTGTCTTAATTTCCAGATCAAAGCCTGTATGGGTCTTTGCTGCAATGATATTTCCGCAGTGGAATATAAAAAACAGGTTAAGGATGCGATTCTTTTTTTAAAAGGAAAATCACACCAGGTTGTAAAAAAACTCAAAGTCCAGATGATGGGGTATGCATCCTGCCGGGAATATGAAAAAGCAGCCCAGATTCGGGATACAATATTTGCTATTGAAAATATTCTGGAAAAACAGGTGGTGGTCAGCCCGGATATGATAGACCGTGATATCATTGCCTTTGCAGCAGACAAGGGCAGGGTAGTGATAACTATAATGATCGTTAGATCCGGGTATCTGATTGATACTGCGCATTATCCCCTTGATCTGGGATTTAAGGAACCCGTTGAAATTCTGTCGGCATTTTTAGAACAATATTATAAACATATGGAATTTTTGCCTTCTATTATCCTGTTGAGCCGGAAAATTGAGAACACGGAGGAGCTGGAACATTTATTTGCAGAAAGAAAAGGCAAAAAGGTGAGCATCCATGTTCCCGTTCAAGGTGAAAAAAAACGACTTGTTGAAATGGCCCTTGTGAATGCATCAAGGGAACTTGAAAAAAGGTTACTTAAGGAAGAAGAGGAACGGGCCGCAATCTCCATGCTCAAAGAGCTGATGGGAATGAAAATATTGCCAACCAGAATTGAATGTTTTGATAACTCCAATCTTTCAGGACAGGACCCTGTATCTTCCATGGTGGTGTTCAAAGATGGAAGACCTTATAAAGACGGCTATCGCAAGTTTATTATCCGGGATCTTGATTTTCAGGATGACTATGCATACATGTATCAGGTCCTTGAAAGGCGTTTTTCAAGAGATCCCTCAGAAATACCATTTCCGGATCTTCTGGTGGTTGACGGGGGCAAAGGGCAGCTTTCAATGGCCATGGCTGTTTTAAAAGAATTGAATATTGAAAACAACTTTATGGTGGCTGGTCTTGCAAAAAAGAACGAGGCAAAAGGCGAGGAATTTGATAAATTTTATATTCCAGGGCGATCCAACCCATTAAACACCAGCCAGGCGAAAAAAGCATTATATCTTTTACAGCAGGTCAGGGATGAAGCCCACAGGTTTGCCATTACATTCCAGAGAAAACGCAGGGAAAAACGGGCAGGGCTTTCAGTTCTAGATACCATCCCCGGCATTGGTCCAAAGAAAAAAAAGATCCTGTTAAAGCATTTTAAAGGCATTACCCAGATGAAAACAGCATCAATTGATGAGATGGCAGATCTTCCAGGAATGAATAAAATATTGGCAGAAGAAGTGATACATGCGCTTAACACCAAGTGAACCTTTCCTCCAAAAAAACAGCCCCTTGATTAAACCATAAAACAGACCTGGCCGGAACAGTCAATATCGTTTTCTTTTGTATTATCCCATGCCTGCAAATCCCCGTTTAAATCTTTAAACAGTTCCTGATTTGTCTCTTCCAGTTCTTCTGCAAAAGTTTAAAGCTTCACATAATTTAAGTGATTTGAGTAAACATCTAAGGTGATTGAAAAGTATTATTTTTTTTACCAATGATGTAAAATTGTAATTGGATCTTGCCATCTCGGTTACAGCTACTCTCCAACTGTTGAATGACCGGCACTCACCTGGGAGTAAACTTAAGTATGTAATAAATTTACTGTTGCATTCCCAGGCCGGGTATGATTATCTCCAATAAACCACATTCCGGCAGCTTCTCCTGAAATCAATTATATTTTCACTAAAATTGATTTATGAAAATATCTTTACAGTTATTAGAAAAATTGCTAAGAAATTTTTATTCCAGATTTTTAACTTATCTGGTTGAATATCACTCAAATTTACAAGACATACAGAACCGTCTCATTATTTATTGAGTCGAAAAAATAAAATATGTATTCCGCAGGACACATTCCTTATCGGGTTGGATTGGAAGACGTCTTGTCGGCTGGGATGAATGAGATTGCTCATATTGAGGACTTGACCTGGGAATGGATCGACTTTGATCGGGATAAAGAGCTGCAGGGATTTAGTTGGATTCCTTATGTTATTGGTACGGCATTTCAACAATATGTGGGATATAAGGAGTATGATATAGAAAAACTCAAAACGGTTTTCGATAAGAAGGTCTCAGAAACCGTCGAAAAATTGCTTGTTTTCAAAACACCAGTTCTATAAAGAAAATGTTGTCCTACACTGTACCCAAGGGAATACTCAAGCCTGGCCACACCTATTTTTGGAAAATCAGAATCTCGGACAGTGATCAGTGGACTCAGGAGCAAAATCGCTCCTCAAGCCGACTGTTGAAATTTAGTACAAAATCTGAATTATAGTGCTAATTCCAACAACCAAAAGGCACCGGGTGTAACCGATGATTTTATGTAAGATTCAACTTTAATTTTTGACAA
>JAQICW010000572.1 GCA_027858355.1 Desulfobacula sp. | reverse complement strand
ACACAGGGGGGATTTTCCTGTTCGATTTAACGGCTCCATTGTTTCAGACAGACAGGGCAAAGCCGTGCCCTATGCATTGTTTAATCTTGAACCCAGGGGACAGCTTCTTATTGAGCCCGGCACACCCGTATATGAGGGCATGATCGTTGGAGAACATAACCGGCATCAGGATATTGATGTGAATGCCTGCAAGGAAAAGAAACTCACCAACATGCGGGCATCTGGAAAAGATGAAAGCGTTATATGTTCGCCAATAAAGGTCATGACCCTTGAAAAGGCCATTCAATTTATTGCGGATGACGAAATGGTGGAGGTCACGCCTCTTTCCATACGCCTTAGAAAAAGTGTCTTAAAGGCTTCCCAGCGTCAGGTTTTGAAAGCAAAACAAAAAAAGAAGGATCAGACATAAAGTCAGCTTGTTCTGTCCCGTTCGCTGAGCATGTAATTTTGAAAGGCTTCACCTTCAAAGGTGCCGACCTTTCCCCTGATTTCAATGAATTGATCAAAATTAGAGATAAAAATATCCAGAATATCTGGATCAAAGTGCTTTTCTCTTTCTTTTTTCATGATATCATAGGTGACCTCGGGTGGATAAGGGTCTTTGTACGGCCGTTTTGAGGTGAGTGCGTCAAAGGTGTCTGCCAGAGCGGTAATTCGGCCGGAAATGGGGATATCTATCTCTTTTAATTGATTGGGATATCCAAGGCCATTGAATTTTTCATGATGGCTCAGGGCAATTTCCTGGGCCATCTGCAGGATTTTTGACTTGGATCTGGATAAAAGCCTTGCTCCGATTTGTGTGTGGGTTTTCATGATTTCAAACTCGTCAAAGGTGAGTTTTCCAGGTTTTAAAAGAATTTTGTCTGGAATGCCGATTTTCCCTATATCATGCATGGGTGATGCATAATAGATGGTTTCATTATATTCCTCGGAAAGATTTAATTTTTCAGCCATGAGTAAACAATATTCCCCGATTCTGACAATGTGATCTCCAGTGTCTTCATCTTTATACTCTGCAGCCATGACCAGACGATGGATGGAATCAATATAGGATTCCTTGAGTTCTTCATGGGCTTTTTTTGCTTCCTGCTTGAGACTTCTTTCCAGCACCACACGATTGATTCTGAGAATTATTTCTCTGGGCGAAAAAGGTTTTTCAACAAAATCACTGGCGCCCAGATTGATGATTTCATCATATTGGTAGCTGTGGATTTGGCCAGTCATTACAATAACATCGGCAGTAAATTTCGATTTAATCGTTTTGGCAAGCTCAATCCCATCCATTACGGGCATATCAATGTCAGTAACCACTACATCAAAGGCCTTCCCGGACAGCATTTCCAATGCTTTTGCACCATCTTCTGCAAAGCTGCAGGAATAGCTTGTTCTGGCCAGGCTATTTTCCAGCAGATCTCTTATCATGGGTTCATCATCAACAATTAAGATATTGGTCTTGGGGGATTTTTGGGAAACAAAATTATCCATCATGGTCTGCCTTGAGTATTATTTTGAAATTTATTTAACAAAATGATTTTTTTGCCAGTTCCATATTTTATCTGTTTTGAGTATAGTGGCCTTTCCATATAAAGATGTAAACAAAAGTTTAAAAAAAAGCGGTGAAGTTAAATACCGACCAGTTAGAATATGAAACTGCGCAGGATGGAATATCTTCACGTAAATAATAAATTATCAGTTTGCAGGTAAAATTGTCAAGCAGGCATTTTCCGATAATTTCCAATTAGGAATCACTGTTTATTTTTGCCTGCATTTTGTCACTGAACCGCTTGACGTGATCCATGATAATGGCAGAAGCTGTTTTTGCATCATTGATTTTCATGGCATCAATGATCTTTTCAAAGTCTGTGAGGTTTTCAAGGGTTCTTTCCTTGTTCATGGGAAGGTATTCAGCATAATACGGATGAATATTGTCATGGATACTTTTCTGCACAAACTGGAACACGGGGTTCCGGGTCATGATACCAATATAGGTGTGCATTTTTTCATCAGACTTTAGAAAATTTTCCCAGTCATTGTTTTCATAATAGGCTTTTGCCTGATTAAACAGCTTTTCCAGTTGAGTGATATCTTTTTTTGTGGCTCGTAAGGCAGCCAGTTCTACTATGCTGCCCTCGATTTTGATTCGAAATTCTGCAAGATGTTCAAGAGAGACACCTCCTGAACGGATTAAAAGGGCCAGGGACTCAATAATTGGCTCGGTATCGATAAGTTTGACTATGGCCCCGCCGGAGACCCCCAGTTTGATTTCAATGAGTCCTTTTTGTTCAAGCACTCTTAAGGCTTCCCTTAAGGTTCCCCGGCTGGTGTTGAACATGTCTTTTAATTCCCGTTCCGGCGGAAGTTTGGCGCCGGGCATAAGCTTGCCATTAAGAATGGCACCCTGTATCTGTTCAACCACATCCTGGAATACTCGGTTTTGCTTGGCTTTTTTAAACATTATTAGGTCCTTAAGGGACGTCTATTTAAATTGTTCTATTCCGGAAAAATCTCTATATAAATTAAAATGTTTTAAAACATCTATATCATCCTGGGTTAGCTGGCAAGTTACAATTCTGCTTAATAATTCTCCAAGCCCTGGGCCTAACATATAGCCCTGGCCGCACATTCCAATGGCATTAATAAAATTAGGAAACTCTTTTGTTTCTCCGACAATGGGGAATCCATCAGGTGTCATTGGGTATTGTCCCCGCCAGGTTCGCCTGACCTTAAGGTTGGCAAGTTTTGGAAAAAGAGCTACCATTCGTTTTGCCACCTGGGGCAGGAATACTGATGTAGCTTCACTGGCTGTCCCTTTCATCAGATGCCTGGGTGTCAGGCAGAAAATCACCTGACCTTCATTATTCTGATAAAAATAAAAATTGGCTGAATCTTCTGTGGCCGGGTCCTGAGAAGGTCTTAAATCAACGATCATGGGACCGAAAAACCTTTGAACCGGTTCTGTTATGGCACCTTCATGGCTGTCCGGTTCCACGGGAAAATCAAGGCCGATCAACTGGCCCATCTGACGGGCATAATTTCCTGCGGCATTGATAACCTTTGCAGCCGTGTATTCACCTTTGTCCGTTTTAATTTTTATTTCTTTATCATTTAAAATAGAGATGGCTAAAACTTTTTCTTTGAATTTATATTGTGCACCATATTCAAGACTTTTAAAATAAAAGGCATTAATGGCAAGCAAGGGTGAGGCACTGCCGTCTTTGGGCGAATAGGTGGCTCCTTTCAGGTTTTTTTTGTTAATGCCGGGAACTATTTTAAGATATTCTTCTGGTGTGAGCCAGTCAATATCCAGGTTAAAAGATTTCTGGATTTTCATTAAATCCTTTAACTTTTTAGCATCTTCATCTGTATAGGCAGGAAAACTGTATCCATTTTGAATCCAGCCGATATTATCACCATGGATTTTTTCCCAGGTGGAAAAGATTTCAATACTTCTTTGGCAGGTTAAAATTTTACCTTTATCAGAATGGGTGGCTCTGATGCCGCCGATGGCTTTTTTGTTCTGGCCTTGACCTGGCGATGGCAGCGCATCAATGACAAGAACCTTAACCTTATTTTGGGACAGGGACAAGGCTGCAGGAACGCCAACAGAGCCTGCACCGATAATGATGACATCATAATTTTTCATTATTGACCTCCATTGGCAAATTTGCCCAGGGGAACTTCAACAAAAAGGGGTCGGCGAACATTTTTGGCTATATCTTCCCGGGCGGTTTTTTCTGCCCAGAAAATCTGGTTCATAAGGTTTTCACAGGTTTTATACCCACAGGGTCCCATGCCGGCCCTTGAAATGGCCTTGATCTGATTCATATCTGTAATGCCTTTTTTAACAAGTTCCCTGATCTCGCCTGCTGTAACTCGTTCGCAAAGGCAGACCACCTCATCGTCCCGGATATGATCATGGGGGATTTTTTGGGTTAGTTTTTCCGTAATTTCTTTTTTCTGGATGGTAAAGGCCACCACTTTTCTGGCAATCTTTTTTGGCACCCTGACCCTTACAATCTGGGTGCGGTCGCTGTCTTTTGTTGCCCTTGCGCCAAGGGCCTTATAGGTTCCCAGGGATTTGCCATCCACATCCACCAGGGCTATCTCATCATTTTTTTTAACTTCAATATTTGAAACTTCATAGGGGAGAAAAACCACGGGGTTGTCCTTGTCTTTTCTGTAATCCACAAGAGTAATGGCAAGGCCCGGGCAGATGGTAAGGCATTTCATGCATCCTTTGCACTCGCCTTTAAATTTGGGCAGGCCTTTAATGGGATCTCCCTGCATCTGGATGGAGCCTTCTGCACAAACCGTGCTGCAGGGGTTGCAGGGGATTTCCTGCTTGCAGTGAATCACAGGGAAGATTCCTTGTTCGTCAGCAAGGGCATAAATCTCCTGAACAGGTCCTGGATGGGATTTTAAAATTCCTGCCTTTTCATACCAGGACTCAGGGATTTTTTTTGCATCAGGAATGAAGTGCTGAACGACTTTTACGCCTGCAATTTTACCATTGAACATGGCGGAAGAGGCTTCGGCAATTTCAGAAGCATCCCCTGCCGCAAATACCTTGATACCAGCAGATTCAGCTTCCTGTGTGAATTCAGAAACAGATTCAAGACCCACGGCAATCAAGATAGTGTCACACTCAAAGGTTTGTTCCGTACCCTCAATGACCTTAAAGGTTTTGTCGATTCCGGCAATGGTTATGGAAGAGACGGATTCTTTTCCATTGGCCGATACAATGGAATGGGAAGTGTATATGGGAACACCAAGCCGTTTGAGCTTGTCTTCATGAACTTTGTATCCCCCGCATTGGGGAAGGGCTTCTGCAAGGCCCACGACATTTATGCCGGCCTGTAATGCATGGTACCCTGCAATAATACCCACGTTACCGCCTCCGATGATAAAGAGTCGTTCCGTGGGTTTGACAAGATCCCGGTTCACAAGGGTCTGGAAGGCTCCAGCACCATATACCCCGGACAATGAATTGCCTTTGAATCTTAAGAATTTTTCCCTGGCCCCGGCAGCATTTAAAATTACTTTTGGGGTGACAATTTTATAGACCCCGTCTTTGAGTATTCCCACTCGCTTGTCATCAAATACATAAAGCGCAGTACTGTTTTTCCATACCTTAATATGGGAGCCGGCTTCAACCTTTTGGGCCAGCATGCGACCGATGTCCATGCCGCGCATGCCGGCGTGGGAGTCTTTTTGGGAACCAAAAAATTTATGGGTCTGGAGAACAAGCTTTCCGCCAAGCTCATTTTTATCATCCACAAGAATGGTGTTGATCTTATGTTCTTCCAATTGAATGGATGCTGACAATCCTGCAGGCCCGCCGCCAATGATAAGCACATCAATGGCTATATGTTCAATATTGCTGATTTCAGGGTTTTCATCCACGTCAGGAAGTTTTGGCAGGCCTTTAACACTTTGTACAAGCATGTTTTCTTTCACAGGGGTCATACAGGCTTTTACGGGTATGCCATTGGCAATGACCGTGCATTTTTCACATTGGCCATTGGCACAAAAAATTCCCTGGGCAGAACCGTCTTTATGGTGCTGGCCGAATATTTTGATGTTGTTTGCAAAAAGTGCGGATGAGATCATCTCATCTTTTATTGCCACAAGTTTTGATTTGTCCCAATAAAAAGAGACAGTCTCTTTTTTGGGAATATCTAAAATCGGGTGGGCTTTGATTCTATTATTTGTCATATTTATATCCTGTTATTCAAAAAGAATATTAAGAAAATTCTTATACTATTTTATAATGTCAATGGTTAAACCATTCAAAAGTATTTGTCAATAAATTTTTAAATCACTTACATCATTTTGATTATTGATTTTGATAAGCAAATATCTTAAGGATTTTTTATCTTATAATCGTGGTGTGGCGGTTTTTTTGTAACAGCTTTTTTTTGTTTTTCCTTATTGACAGGATTTTTTTCAACAAATATAGGGGTCATGGAAAAAGGATCTAACCCCGTATAATACATCAGAGTCGAATAGGTTGAAGGGGAAGGGGTAAAAATTTGAACCTGTTCAGGGGCCATCTTAAGCTTTTGAGTGGTAAATTGTTTTAAAGCATCCATGTCTTTCATATTACACCCGGGGTGGGCAGCAATTAAATAATAGGTTAGAAATTGTTTTTTCCCAGCTTTTTTACTCAATACATCAAATCTGTTTTTAAATTGTAAGAGCATGTCAATATTCTGTTTACCCATTAAGTTTAAAACATGGGGCATGGTATGTTCCGGCGCTATTTTCATTTGACCTGAAACATTGTCTTTTACGATTTTTTCAAGGTATGCAGGACCGTGTTTTTTGTCATTTAATATTAGATCATAACGGATTCCCGAGCTGATAAAGACTTTTTTAATGCCAGGCAGTTTTTCAATTTTTTGAATCAGCATTCTCTGTTTTGAATGATCAGGCACAAGATTTTTGCAGGGTTCGGGAAATAGACAGCGCTTATCCTGACATGCGCCTTTCTTTAGTTTTTTTTTACATTCAAACCCGTACATATTTGCTGTGGGACCACCAAGATCAGTTATATATCCTTTAAAATTTTTAAGTTGGGAAATAGCTTTTGCTTCATTTATAATGGAATCTTCGCTTCTGAACCGAACAGTCTGGCCCTGGTGAATTGAAATAGCGCAATAATTACACTCACCATACCAGCCATAATGGGTGGGACTGGAAAATCGTATGGTATCCAGGGCTTTGACGGTTCCAAACTTTTTATAAAACGGGTGAAGGTCTCTTTCAAACCCAAGAGAATGGATATGGTCAAGTTCTTTTGTAGTACTATAGGGTTCTGGCGGGTTTAACACCAGATAGCGGTCATTGTGTTTCTGACAAAGTCTTTGGGCGGTTATGGGATCATTGTTCGCATAAAATGTGTGAAAACTTTTAATATAGTCATCCCTGTTTTTTTGCACGGCTTCAAAAGAGGGCAGTTCTATCCCCTTTTTTCCCTTTGAAATAAAGGCAACACCATTCAAAGCCTCTGGATTTTTATTATCTTTTAGAGCATATGCAAATTTTACAATGGAGTTGTGGGCCATACCAAACAAGAGATAGTCGGCTTTTGCATCAAAAAGGATGGATCTTCGAATTTTGTTTGACCAGAAATCATAATGGGCGATTCGCCTCAGGCTGGCTTCAATTCCACCCAGGACAATGGGGCGGGTATTTTTGAAATATTTTCTGACAAGATTGGAATAGGCAATCACTGCCCTGTCAGGACGTCGGGTATTATAGCCTCCCGGGGTATAATCGTCTTTTTTCCTTCTTTTTTTCAAGGCAGTGTAATTTGTCACCATGGAATCCACACAGCCCCCTGTAATCCCCCAGAAAAGAGCTGGTTCCCCCAGTCTTGAAATATCTGTTTTGCTGTCCATGTCCGGCTGTGCAATGATTCCAACGCGAAACCCTTTATCCACAAGAACTTTGCCTATGATGGCAATGCCGATAAACGGTGAATCAATATAAGAATCTCCTGTCACAAGAATTACATCAAGCTGGCTCCAGTTGAGTTTTTTTACCTCTTCTTTTGTCGTTGGAAGAAACATGGTTAAAACCTGTATTTTTAAAAATTGTATCCAGTATTTATTTGGGTGTATCATACAAGATAACCCTTTGTATTACAATCCTGGCAATAATTTCCAATATGCTTTTGAGTGATTTATATCATAAGAAGATAAATTCCAGATACTGCAGTCACGGCTCCGGCAATTGCCCTGATGGATACGTGTTCTTTGTGAAGGAAAATTGAAAAAGGGATGATGAAAACCGGAACAAGAGATAGAAATGTTGAGGCCACCCCCGTTGTAAGATAATGAAGGACCAGAAGGGAGAGAGAAACTCCTAAAAAAGGGCCGATGGATGAACCAATGGCTGTAAAGACGACAGCCTTTTTGTCTTTTACTGCAGTTTTAACTATCCACCATTTTCCTGTGACGGTAAAGAAAACAAGAAAACACATAAAGGCCGCAATCACCCGGATCTGGGTTGCAGCAAAGGCATCCAGATATCCTGATTCTGTCTGCATGCCGGCCTTGCTTAAAATATATCCCACAGCCTGTCCGAACATGGCGCCAAATCCAAACAGAACACCCTTTAACGAGATACTTCTAATCCTTAGCTTTGAAGCTTTTTGATTTCTTTCAAGGATGACAATCCCTACTCCAAAAAGGGTGACAAACATGCCCAGCCATTGGTGAAGGACATACACTTCGTCTAACAATGACCAGCCGATTAAAGCCGCTGTGGGTGCAGACAGGCTAAAGATCAGCATGGTAACCCTTGGTCCATTTTCAACAAGGGCTTTGAAAAGGAAAATATCTCCTATGAAAAAACCGATTACCCCGGAAAGAGAAAGATAAAACCAGGCATGGGCAGGAAATTGAACAGGCAGGATATATCCATGCCTGAAAAATAAAAAAAGGCTGAAAAGGATCAGGGCAACGGTGAGCCTGATAATATTGACGGCAGTTGCCCCTACTCTTTTGGACGCAGCTTCGAAAAACTGGATACTGATTGTCCAGCAAAATACAGTGCCAATGGCTATTAATTCGCCTGTCCAGGGCATGGTGGTCCTTTTTGATTAAAAGTAAAAAAGCCCTAATTAGATGATATGGGATAAAATGACAAGGGAAATCTTAGTATCGCGACCTCCCGTGATTAGAACAAAAACAGAATACCATTTGCTTGGCGGATCCACAAATATTGGTATTTTAGGGAGTACCCCTCTGAAGCGACCATTGAAATCATTGATGTGGAAATGGGCAAAGCTCCCTGGTACTTGACGGTAGGTAAAACACCCCTTGAAAGGGTCCACAAATTGCTGTCAAAGGTAGATTTCATAAGGCGGAGCAAGGAACGGGGGTCTGTTGTTTTAGAGGCTGACAAGGACCTGTCCCACAAATATGTAGGACAGGTAGAATCTATTTTCAAAAAACTCCCGAAACCCTTGAAATGGCGGTCTTTTTTGCTTAATGATCTGATTTTATTAACCGACATTCCCTTCAACGGAAAGGTTTACCGGAAATATGGTAAACAGAATGCATACAAAAGAACCCTGGGTATTGTCA
>JAQICW010000557.1 GCA_027858355.1 Desulfobacula sp. | reverse complement strand
TGGCGAATCATTAATGCTCCGTTTATGGAATGTTCGACCTCGGGATGAAGTTGAAGGCCATAAAATTTTTTTGTATGATTTGCAATAGCTGCAATGGCAGTGTTTTTGGTGGAAGCAGTAACAACAAAATTTTCAGGTAATTCAATGGCAGAATCTCCATGACTCATCCAGCATTGAAAACCAGTATCCATATCCTTGAATAAGGGATCAGGGTCTTTAACGTCAAGGCTTGCAAATCCATACTCACGTTTAGCGGCTTTTTTAATTTTTCCGCCCAGAGTATGCACCATATAATGCATTCCATAGCAGATGCCAAGGATGGGGATGCCAAGATCAAAAAGTGCTTTATCAATGGTTGGACTGTTTTCTTCATAGATGCTTGACGGTCCACCGGAAAGAATGATGCCCTTTGGATGAAGGTTCTTTAATTTTTCCAGAGAAATACTGGCAGGCTCTACCTGGCAATACACATCATTTTCTCTAACTCTTCTGGCAATAAGCTGATTAAATTGTGAACCAAAATCAATAACAATGATCATAAAATTATTCCTATATTAATAATTTTCCTAATCTAGGATATCTCCTATAATATGGACAAAAAAGCAAGTTGTTTTTATCCTTAAGGTTGCCAATTGACCTTTAATATGATTAAAACATGAATGAAAATAAAATTTTTTATTTTTGAAAAATAAATTGAGGAGTGTGTATGTATCTGGCAAGTGATTTAAGAAAGGGTCTAAAGTTTGAAATAGATGGGGAACCCTATGTCATTATTAGTTTTGAATTCAAAAAACCGGGAAAAGGACAATCTTTATATAAATGCAAATTAAAAAACATGATCACTGGTACACAATATGAACGAACCTATCGATCCGGTGACAAATTTAATAGAGCTGATCTTGAAGAACAGGAAATGGAATACCTTTATTCAGATAAAGACAATTGTTATTTTATGAATACATCCAATTATGAACAGCATTCTCTTACCAAAGATCAATTGGGAGACACAATAGATCTGTTAAAGGACAATACCGTTTGTACTGTTTTATTATATAATGGCCTTCCCATTGGAGTTACATTGCCGAATTTTGTCCACCTGGAAGTGATCGAATCAGAACCCTGGGCAAAAGGTGATACAGCAACAGGAAGCACAAAACCAGCCATACTTGAAACAGGGTTTGAGATCCAGGTCCCTCCTTTTATTGACCCGGGTCAGATGGTAAAAATTGATACCAGAACCCGGGAATATGTAGAAAGGGTGAATTAATAATTCAGTGTTATTATTGCTGTTCTTTAAACCCACAATCCTTTTCAGGACATTTTAAAGATTTTCCATCCCTTTTGGTCTCTTTTTCAACAAGATAGACAGAGTTGCAATCAGGGCATGATTTGTCGACGGGCTTATCCCAGGATGCAAAGGTACAGTCTGGATAATTTGAGCAGCCAAAAAATATTTTCCCTCTTTTTGACTTTCTCTCTAGAATCGTTCCTGAGCAATCGGTTTGCGGGCAGTTCACACCGATATTTTTACCGTTTTGTTCACCATTGACAGATTCAGTATGCTTGCACTCAGGGTATCCGGTGCAGGCCAGGAACAGGCCAAAGCGGCCTTCTTTTTGAACCATGGGCTTGCCGCATTTTATACAATCTTTGACTTTGGTATTATCAATGATTTTTTCTACAATTGAAAGGTTACCTTTTTCATCTCGAAGATAATTGCTGGTAAAGGAGCAGTCAGGATATCCAGTACATGCGAGAAAATGTCCATTTTTGCCAATTTTTATATTCACTTGTTTCCCACAGGACGGACAATTTAAATCAGTGTCAACCCCAACCCCTTTTACACTGATCATGTCGTGGCTTGCCTTTTCCAGGCTTTTTTTAAAGGAAGCATAAAAATCTGTTAATAATTGGACTTCTTCTAAATTACCGGTTTCAACGTTATCAAGATTGGTTTCCATCTGGGCTGTAAAGGAAATATCTAAAATGTTTGGAAAAGATGCAGCCAGCAAATCATTTACAATAAAACCGAGCTCACTTGGAATAAAATACCGCTTTACAAGGTCAACATATCCTTTGTCCTGGATCACTGATAGGATGGAAGCATAAGTACTGGGTCGACCAATACCGTTTTTTTCAAGTTCTTTAACAAGGGATGCTTCGGAAAATCGCGGCAGGGGTTTTGTAAAATGCTGTTTAGGGATAATTTCTATGGTTTTTAAAGCAGTCCCGACTTTTGCATCGGGCAGCGCTTGAATATCCTTGTTTTTGGACTCTTGATCCTGGGAATAAAGATTCATGAATCCCGGGAACCGAATTGTTGAACCGCTGACTGAAAAAAGATATTTATCCGTTGCCTGAATCAAAATAGTTTTTTGATCAATGATAGCCTGTGCCATTTGTGATGCAACAAACCGTTTCCATATCAGATCATAGAGATTGAATTGATCAGGAGTCAGAAAATTTTTAAGCAATTTGGGAGAATTGAAGACAGATGTGGGTCGAATGGCTTCATGGGCGTCTTGTGCCTTGTTCTTGTTTTTAAAGAATCGTGGTTTACTTAAAGCAAACTCATTTCCCATGGTCTGTGAGATAAATTTTTGTGCTTCATTTGCTGCATCTGCTGCTATTCTGGTTGAATCAGTACGCATATAGGTGATCAGGCCTTCAGGCCCCCCTGTCCCAATCTCAACGCCTTCATAAAGCTGCTGTGCAACGATCATGGTTTTCCGTGCGGAAAATCTTAAGCGATTGATGGCATCCTGTTGAAGCTTACTTGTAATAAAAGGTGGTAAAGGATTTCGTTTGATTGTTTTGGCTTTTATTTCATGTATGACAAATTGTGCATTTTCAAGGTCTTTTAAAATACTTGAAGCCTGGTTTTGATTTTCAATCTTTGCCTTTTTATTATTAATTTTAATGAGATCAGCATTAAAATTAGGAGGAAAGTTTGCCAGAAGGTCGGCCGTAATAGTCCAGTATTCTTCGGGGACAAATTTCCAAATATGCCTTTCCCTGTCACAAATAATTTTAACGGCAACGGATTGAACCCTTCCAGCACTTAATCCTCTCTGGATTTTTTGCCATAATAAAGGAGAGATCTGATAACCCACCAGGCGGTCCAGTTTTCTTCTGGCCTGCTGGGCATCATATTTATCAGCGTCTGGTTTAAGCGGGCTCTGTAATGCTTCTTGAATCCCCTTTTTTGTCAATTCATGGAAAAGAACACGATGAAAAATCAGGTTCTTTTGTTTTAAAATATCCATGATGTGGAATGCAATGGCTTCACCTTCACGATCAGGGTCAGGGGCAAGGTAAATCTCTTTGGCATCTTTGGCCAGTTTTTTTAAATTTGCAATGATTTTGGATTTGTCTTTAATGTTGACATACTTACCCTTAAATTTTTTTTCAATATCAATACCAAGGGTATTTATTTGAAGATCTCGGATATGGCCGGCACTTGCAGCAATATTAAATTCTTTTCCCACATATTTTTTCAATGTTTTGATTTTTGTTGGAGACTCTACGATGATGAGGGGTTTTGTCAATGGTTTTCCTCCGAGATAGAATAATAGTTTCCTTGATGGCGATTCACTTTTCCCGCAAGTTCCAAGTCAAGTAATTGGGATGTAATTTGCGAGCTGTTCATCCCGCTGTTTTCTATTAATACATCAATATGGACAGGGTAGGGTCCTATAAACTTTAAAATTTCAGGGCCAGCCGTTTTACAGCATTTATAGTGGGGCGTTTTATGGTTTTGTAAAGGTGTAGAATGATTTATTTTTTTTGAATGAATGAAATGATGGAGTTCATCCATGATATCCATCTCGTTCTCCACCAGCTTTGCGCCTTGTTTTAATAGAGAGTGCGTGCCCTGGCTTTTTTTTGATTGTATGCTTCCTGGAACCGCAAATACTTCCCGGTTATATTCACCTGCCAGACGGGCAGTGATTAGAGACCCGCTCCTTTTGGCAGCTTCAACAATAATGGTGCCGCAGGATAATCCTGCAATGATTCGATTACGAATGGGAAAATTTGATGGAAAAGGTTCAGTATCAGCTTTAAATTCTGAAAAAACAGTCCCCTTTTCTGCAATAGTATGAAAAAGGTGTTTATTTTCCCTGGGATATATCTTATTGAGCCCTGAACCTAAAACGGCTATGGTTTTTCCCTGTGCCCGCAAAGCCCCTTGATGTGCCTTGGCATCAATCCCCCTTGCCAGTCCGCTGGCAATCTGAAATCCTTTTTTGGCAAGGTGGTAGGAAAGATTCTCAGATGTGCTCAATCCATAGGCAGTTGCAGTCCTTGAACCCACAACAGAGATACAGGGGGAGCTGTTGTCCAGTTCGCCCAGATAAGTTAAAAAAAGTGGCGGATCATGGATTTGTTTTAACAAGACTGGATAGGATGAATCCGTTAATGTTACAATTTTTATATTTTTGTTTAAAATAAGATCTAATTCTTTCTTTGCTTTGTCTTGAAATGCTTTGTGACCGGTGATGCCATTTATTATTTTTGCAGAGATTTTATCAATTTTTTTCAACTGGGCTTCGGAAGCTTTTAAAACCTTTTCAGGAGATTGAAATTGATGGATCAATTTTTTATACATTGTGTTCCCTATAAAAGGAATTTCCCGCAATGTAAACCATGGTAAATATTTTTCAAAAGAAGTATGCATTTAAAGAAAAAGGTTTTACTAAAAATCCCCTATTGTTTTACAAAAGGCATAAAATTACCTTTTGTGAGCAAGAAGAACAATGGGGCTGGCCACAAATATTGAAGAATATGTACCGATAATTACACCAATAATCATGGCAAAGGCAAAATTATGAATAATCTCGCCACCCAGAAAATAAAGAGCAAAAAGAACAATCAATGTGGTTGTCGATGTTAAAATTGTTCTTGAAAGGGTTTCATTTATACTTTTATTGAACAGAAGCGGAAGTGAATCCGCGGTTTTAGCGCCTTTTATATTCTCCCTGATACGATCAAAGACAATAATAGTATCATTTAGGGAGTACCCGATGATGGTTAATAAGGCAGCAATAATGGGTAAAGAAAAGTCCAGGTTTAAGATTGAAAAAATACCAATGGTTATCAATACATCGTGTAACAAGGCTACAATCGCACCCATGGCATATTTGAGACGTAAAATCCAAAATAATGCAAGTGTTATAACTAATGCGGCTGTAATAAGTACGATCATACTTACATTAAATACAGATAGAAAATAAACTGCTGTCATTAATGAGCCTGCAGTTACACCGGACAATATCCATTTTAACTCGAACCTGCCTGAAATATATATGGTTATAAACAGCAGGGAATAAAAAATGGCTAAAAGTGCTTTTTTCCTTAAATCCTTACCAACCTGGGGGCCGACCATTTCTACTCTTCGGATTTCAGGCGCAATTCCAGTTGATGCTGTAACAGCCTCGGATATGGATTGTGACAATCCTTTGTTGGTCATTTCAGAAGTACTTGTCCGAATTAAGAACTCATTGTCCTGGTCATGCCCAAAATTCTGTACTGAAGCATCGTTAAAGCCTATATTGGATAAACCAGACCGTATTTTTCCAACGGGAACCTGCTCTGAAAATTTAATTTGGATGATGGTTCCACCAACAAAATCAATACCATAGTTGGGTCCTTTATGGATAATAAGAGACCCGATGCTCAAGAGAATAAGAATGATTGATAAAGCATATGCAATGTTATGTTTACCAACAAAGTCTATATTGATATCAGACTTGATAAGCTGCATTATTTATTTCCTTTATATACTTAGTTTTGACGATGGTTTATTTTTTAGAACAAAATTAAAAATACTTTTTGACAAAACCAGCGCTGTAAAAAGACTTGCTATAATACCAAGACAAAGAGTAACTGCAAATCCTTTAATGGGTCCTGTACCAAATTGATATAAAACCAGGGCTGCAATCAAGGTGGTGACATTGGCATCAAGAATGGTAAGGGCTGCTTTGTCAAAACCAGCACGTACTGCTGCCAGAGATGTCTTTCCAGATCTTAATTCTTCTCTGATTCTTTCAAAAATAATAACATTGGCATCAACAGCCATTCCTATCGTAAGAATAATACCTGCAATTCCAGGCAGTGTTAAAGTAGCCTGGAAAGCTGCAAGGCCTCCACCAATAAGAATAATATTAATAAGCAAGGCCAGATCAGCGATCAAACCGGCATTTTTATAATAGATTACCATAAATAAAATCACAAGAAATCCACCAACCATCATAGAAATAAGGCCCATCCGGATGGAATCTGCACCAAGTGTGGGACCTACTGTGCGTTCTTCAATAATTTTGACCGGTGCCGGCAAAGAACCAGCTCGCAGTGCAATGGCAAGATCCTTTGCTTCATTCAAAGTAAAATTACCGGTTATTACGGCTTTTCCTCCGGCAATCCTGTCCTGGATAACGGGCGCAGAATAAACGGATTTATCAAGTACTATGGCAAGACGTTTGTGGATATTTTCACCTGTGATGCGGTCAAAAACCCTGGCACCTTTTCTATTAAACTCAATGCCAATCTGGGGCTGTTGAAACTGATCAAATTCAACTCTTGCATTTGTTAACAGGCTGCCATCCAGGAGTACTCTTTTGTTGATTAAAAATGGAGTTTTAATTGATGTGCCTGTACTTGCATTATATTTAGTCTGATAGAGTATTTCATCTCCAACAGGCGGTGTTCCATTTATTGCAGAATTTATATCTGCATCCTCATCAACCAGTTGAAAGGTCAATTGGGCGGTTTTCCCGATAAGATCTTTGGCTCTTTCAGGATCTTTGATGCCAGGCAGCTGTAGCAGGATTCTGTTTCCGCCCTGGGTTCGGATATCAGGCTCACTTACGCCAAACTCATCAATTCTGTTGCGGATGGTTTCAAGTGCCTGGGCAGTGGCCATCTTTTTAAGGTTTTCTGTTTCTTTTTCCGACAAGGCCAGTTTGTAGGAGACAATATTATTATCCATATGAGGTTTTTGGGTGACAAGATTTTCAAAATTTTTTGAAAGAATAGTTTCAAATCCTGATTTGTCATCACCATCTGGAAATTTTGCAAGAATAGAGTTGTCATTAAGACGTGAAATACCAAGATGCTTCACACTTTCTTTTCTAAGCTGTTTTTTAATTTCCTGTATGGTTCTTTCCACTTCAGCTTCAACTGCTTTGATATTTTGAACTTCAAGCACAAGATGCATTCCTCCCTGAAGATCCAGCCCTAGATTGATTTTTTTATGGGGCCAGCAATTAAAAAAGGTAGGAAGCAAACAGACAATGGCTGCCAAAATAACACCTATAGTTAATACAGACTTAAAGGTAAACGGTTTCAATCTAATTACTCCTAATGGATTTATTTTTTCTTTTTATCTTCTTTCTGGACTTGTTCAGCATCGGAAATTACAGTGGCAACATTTCCTCGGGAAATTTTTATTTTTACCTTTTCAGCTATTTCAAGGCCAATGGTTGTATCGTCAATACTCTGGATGGTTCCATAGATGCCACCTGACGTAATGATTCTAATCCCTTTTTTTAAATTGGCTATCATTTCTCTATGTTCTTTGGCTTTTTTCTGCTGGGGGCGAATCAAAAGAAAATAAAAAATTGCAAATAAAATAATAATAGGTAAAAAACCGGCTATACCACCGGCCCCGCCTGCTCCGCCCGTCTGTCCCATTGCATATGCTGTGCTAATCAAAATAAATCCTCCTTAGAATAAATA
>JAQICW010000555.1 GCA_027858355.1 Desulfobacula sp. | reverse complement strand
GAAAGCAGCCAGAAGGCTGCTTTCGATGCTTGATAAATCAGGACTTGATTACCGGGATTTCATGCGTATGAGGATCGCAGATAAAAAAGGGAATCTGGCTAAAAGGCCATATACTATTTACCAAATTCGTATCAGGTTGAAAAAATTGTTCGCCCAGATTCAAGGGCAAAAAGCTTTTCAGATGAACCATCTTAAGATCAATGGAAATGATATTATCCAGATCCTGGGTATGGAACCCGGGCCTGATGTTGGTGAGATAAAGCAGCAGCTGTTTGAAATGGTGTTGGATGATCCTGAATTGAATAATTATAATGAGTTAAAAAAACTATGCCTTTCTTTTTAAATAAAAAAATAATTCTCATACTGGGATGCCTGACCATTTTCTTCCCAGGCGCTTTTGTCTTTGGTTTTCCAGGGGTCATGGCACAAGAATGGCAGACACTTTTTCATGTGAATAAAGCGCAAATCGGACGGTTAATGTTTTTTATCCTGGCCGGGACAGGATTTTCAATGATTCTGGCAGGTAAACTCCAGGAAAAAATCGCCGGCCATTTTATTATTTTTATTGGCAGTCTTGGCTGCGGCCTGGCCATGTTTTTTGTCGGCCAGGCCACGGCCATTGAACATGTTTATATCTGGGCGTTTATTGAAGGCTTTTTCTGCGGGTTTGTCTATATCCCCTGCCTCACTATTTTTCAGAAGATGTTTTTGGATCACAGAGGTCTTGCGACCGGGGTCTTTAATTTGACCTTTGGGGGAGCGGCAGCCGTTATGTCTCCTTTATTCACTTATCTTCTTGTTTCAAAAGGATATGTGTTTACATCCAATTTTGCCGGAATTATTTCCATTTTTTTAGGCAGTTCTCTGGCTTTATTTGTAAGGATACCCCCAAGGCAAGAAAGAGAAAAAGATCAGGGGAAACAACAATTAGCAAGTCTGTCCGTGAAAAAAATATTGAGGATGCATTCTTTCTGGTTCCTCTGGTGTGTATGGGCCCTGGCAGGTGCAGCAGGGGTCTCCCTGATAGTGCTGTCCTCGTCTTTTGGGGTGTATCTGGGATATGGTATAACACAATATGTTTATATATTAACCTGTTTTAATATTTTAAACGGGCTTGGCCGCCTTGTCTGCGGAAGGCTGTCAGATCATTATTCCAAACAAAATATATTAATGACAATTTTTTTGATGGCATCAGTGGCTTATTTTTTGATGCCCTGGTTCACCCATCTTTATGTTATCAGTTTTTTAGCCTGTTTTATCGGACTTGCCTTTGGAGGACTTTTTACTGTTTCAGCCCCATTGGTCACCGAGGTTTTCGGACTTGAAAATTTTGGGATTGTTTTTGGTATGGTATTTACAGCTTATGGATTTTTTGCAGGCTTTTTAGGCCCCTGGTTGTCAGGGATGATTCTTGATATAACCGGTTCAAATTTCACAATCGTGTTCAGCTTATTTGCTGTGTTTTATCTTGTTTCATCCATGTTGATTCTTAAAGTTAAAAAGCAATTATAATTTGTTTTTATCCACCCCCTAAAAACAGAAAGACAAAAGGAGATCCCTGAACGGCAGTTAAAAGAACAGATGGATGACGTTCAAAAACTGGATGCGGAATACGGAAAAGAACTGCTCATCCGGTTGTCAAAGGATTTGAAAAACAAGTATGGCAAAAGCGGATAGATCATCTCGGTCGACTCCCACCTGATCTCGAAACCAAAAAAAATTCTGACCCACGGCTCCAGCTTCATGCTATCTTCATATTGACCTGCTATCTTCCTTTTAAAAAGGTGCTGGAAAGACGTTGACAGTCATTCCGGAATGAGCGCCAAAGTCATTTTAAGGCAGGAGGAATTATGGCCGATACGTTTTTACCGTTTTCAAAACCTTCAATCAACTCGGACGATATCGCTGCCGTGAATGAAGTTTTGCGATCCGGCTGGATCACCACAGGCTCCAAAAGTGCTGAATTTGAAAAAAAATTCTGTGAATATATTGGCAGCCCCAATGCTGTGGCGCTTACGTCTGCAACGGCTGGAATGCATCTTGTATTAAAGGCCTTTGGCATTGGAAAAGGGGATGAGGTCATAACGCCTTCCATGACATGGGTATCAACCATAAATCTTATTACCATGGCAGGGGCAACGCCTGTGTTTGCAGATATTGACAAAGATACCCTCATGATGAACAGGGAAAGCGTAGAAAAATGCCTGTCTGAAGAAGTGAAAATGATCATTCCCGTCCATTTTGCCGGTGCTCCGGCTCAACTGGATTCTTTGCAGAAAATTGCCAAAAAATATACGATCACCCTTGTTGAAGATGCTGCCCACGCACTGGGCACCCGGTACAAAGGCATTAAAATAGGATCACAGGGCACCGGTATTTTTTCCTTTCATCCCATAAAAAATATCACAACCGGGGAAGGAGGGATGCTGTGTTCTGATGATGATACCCTTATTGAAAAAATACAAAGACTTAAATTCCACGGTCTTGGCATGGATTCCTTTGACAGGATCAGCCATGGGAGACTGCCCCAGGCAGAGGTTCTTGAACCGGGTTATAAATATAATTTCCCGGATATTCTGGCGGCACTTGGTATTTCCCAGTTAAAAAGGATCAATGAGTTTAACAAAAAACGAGAAGCCCTTGCCATGAAGTATCTTGAGCTGCTAAATGATGTTGAGGAAATCATCCCCCTTAAACCACCTGGGCCAGAGATTAAACATTCATGGCATCTGTTCATTGTCAGGCTTGATATCGAAAAGGCCGGGATGTCAAGAGACCAGTTCATGGAAGACCTTAAGAAAAATAATATCGGAACAGGACTTCATTTTAAAGCGGTTCATCTGCATCAATACTATAAAAAGAACTTAAATATCACCCCTGGCTCATTGGTGAATACAGAATGGAATTCCAAAAGAATCCTGTCCTTGCCGCTTTTTCCGGATATGACGCAAAAAGATGTCCTTCGTGTTGTGACCGTTATAAAAAAGGTATTGAAAAAATGAGAGACAATTTGCCGATATCGATTGTTATCCCGGTGTTTAATGAAGCTGAAAATCTTACCGAACTTATTGGACGGTGTCTTAAAGCCTGTGAGAGCATGGACCACCCCTGTGAAATTATACTGATTGATGACGGCAGTACTGACGCGTCTGAGGATAAAATAGTTGCCGCTGCCAGGATGAATCCGGGTATCATAAAAGGGGTGTTCCTGAATAAAAACTATGGCCAGCATTCAGCCATAATGGCAGGTTTTGAGCAGGCAAAAGGTGATATTATAGTCACCCTTGATGCAGACCTGCAGAACCCGCCTGAAGAAATCCCGAACCTGGTTGAACAGATAAAACTGGGTTATGATGTGGTTGGCAGCGTCAGGGAAAAGAGGCAGGATACTCTTTTTAGAAAAATATCATCCTTTATCATCAACAAAACAGTCCAGAAAGTTACCGGGGTGATGATGAATGATTATGGCTGCATGTTAAGAGCATACAAAAAACATATCATCGATGCCGTGCTCAATTGTCCGGAAAGAAGCACCTTTATTCCTGTTTTGGCAAACAGCTTTGCCAGGTCCACAACAGAAATTATAGTAAAGCATGAGG
>JAQICW010000435.1 GCA_027858355.1 Desulfobacula sp. | reverse complement strand
ACGGCCGATGGCCACCATCTGCTGTTCCCCGCCGCTTAGAAATCCGCCCAGACGGTTCTTGAGTTTCTGAAGGGCAGGGAACATGTTCATAACATAATCAAGGGTATATTTTGCCTGGGCCTTGGTGGCAAGGTACCCGCCGATTCTATGGTTCTCAAGCACACTGCTTTCCTTGAATAATCGCCGTCTTTCAGGGCAGAGAATAATTCCGGCCTTTGCCCGGAGACTGGGTTTTAAGTCCATGACGTTCTGATTCTGAAATATGACTTCCCCTCTCAGGGTAATGCGTTCTCCTCCTGCCATCAATTCTTTTTTCCGGATATCCAGCATGATTCCGGATAAAGAATACATGAGCGTGGATTTGCCAGCAGAGTTTGCCCCGAATACACCAACAATCTGATTTTCATTACATTTAATGCTGATATTGTTCAGGGCGATCATGTTCTCATAAAATACCATTAAATCGCGGGCTTCAAGCATATGTCATGACCTCCTCAACCTCTTCAGATCCAAAATAGGCTTCTTTTACTTTTTTATCTGCCATGACTTCTAAAGGTAGCCCTTCAATGAGTTTTTCGCCGAAATTTAAGACCATGACACGATTGGCCACCTGAAAAAGTTCCCTCAATCGGTGCTCAATCATGATAATGGTAATACCCTCATCCTGAAGCCGTTCAATCAAGGGTACCATGGATGCAATCTCGCTCATGGAAAGCCCTGAAAACACTTCATCACAGATAATGATCTCAGGTTTGATCGCAAGGCATCTGGCAAGTTCCAGCCGCTTTAAGTAGCCTGTGGGCAGAGTGGATGTTTTCTTAAACGGAATATAAGAATCCCTTTCAAACCCGATATCTTCCAGGATATCAATGGCAATGGTCTGCCGGTTGCCAAGGTTCCCTCCACCCCGCCAGCCTCCGGTCCGCTTGGCCCGGGGGGAAAACAGCGGGATCACAAGGTTTTTATAGGCAGGCAGACTATAATAGGGGCGCATGACCTGGAAGGTTCTTGTCACTCCCATGTCGGCAATTTTGTGAGGTGGCCTGCCCGTAATATCGCGGCCTTTAAAAAAAACCTTGCCCGAGGTGGGCTTGATAAAGCCTGTAATGCAATTAACAATGGTGGTTTTTCCTGATCCGTTGGGTCCGATAATGCCCAGGACATCTCCTGGAAAAACATCAAAGCTGATATTCTTAAGTGCCTGGACACCACCAAACCTCTTGGAGAGTTGGTCCATTCTTAGAATAGGATCTGTCATGTCTTTATACACCTTTCAATCATATCTTGGTCCACCTTTCAAACTGTTCATATTTTCTTTGCCCGAATTCCATGATGCCGCCACTTTTGAAAAGGATGAATCCCACAAGAATGGATGCATAAAATACAATCCTTAATGTTCCGAAATCCCTTAAAAGCTCTGATACAGGAACCAGGATCAGACACCCTAAAATAGGTCCCACAAGTGTTCCTGACCCGCCGATAACAGTGGCAGCAATGGGCAGGATGGAAAAATCAAGGGCAAACTGGGAGATGCCTGACCACATGTAGATATGTGTGAGACAGGCACCTGCCATGCATCCCATGGAGGAAGCAATGAACACTGCCAGGGCCTTGTATCGGGTGATGTTGATGCCAGAGGCCTTTACTGCCTGGTCATTGTCCATGATGGCCGTAAAGATCAGCCCCCGATCTGTAGTGACAAAACGCCTCAGGCCGAATAGAAAAATCAGCACCATGCAGATCACAAAATACTGCTCTGCAAAGCTGGAAGCAAAACTATCAATCCCTATCAGTCCGTCAGTGCCCCCGAAAATATCAAAAGCTTCAATGATCCTTGCCATAAACAGAGGATACATCAATGTTACAATGGCAAAGTAAACCCCTTTTAAGGGCAGGCAGGGCAGGAGCAGCAGTGTGCAGAAAGCACCTCCAATAATGGCAGCCAGGGGAACTGTGAGAAACGGGGGGATTGAAAAATAAGAATTTAAGATCCCGGCAATATACCCCCCTGTTCCAATGAAAAAGGCGCCTCCCAATGAGACCAGCCCCACATAATGGGCCAGAAAATCAAAACTCAAGGCCAGTATGGCATAAATACAGACAATTGATATGACCCGCTGCCAGTACATGTCTGGCATCAGAAATGGAAGGGACAGCATTCCTGCAATCAAAATAAACCGGGGCAGGGTCAGGTAGGAAAGTTCCCGCCAGGACATTAACGCGTAAAGTCCATCAGACCTGACCTTGATCCCTCGATCTATTCTTTCTTTTCTTGATTCTTGAGCGCTCACTTTTTACACCCTCTCTTCCAGTTCTTTCTGCTGGCCGAACAAGCCGGACGGTTTCAGGATCAGGGTCAGGATAATGGCCAGTAGGGCCACCACCATTTGAAAATGAGACCCGATAAAAACAACAGTCAGAATCTGGGCATATCCGATGATAAAGGCGGCAAAAAAAGCCCCCATCCAGGACCCCAGCCCCCCAACAATACAAACGGCAATGGACATGATCAGAACATGATACCCGGATTCCACCACAATATTGCCCAGAGGCAAGATTAATGTGGCGGCAACGCCTGCAAGAACCGCTCCGAATCCCATGGCCAGCATGGCCATGAGATCCGAATCAATGCCCAGCATCAGCGCAGCCCGTTCATCCTGGGCCATGCCCTGAAGGGCAAGCCCGATCCGGGTATGATGGGTAAACACCCATAGCCCTGCCACAAGAAGAATGCCGATAACCATCATGATCAGCCGGTGAAAATCCACGGGAACGTTACCGATCATAAGGTATCCCTCCATGAACACTGGCAATGTATAGGTCATTCCCCGAAAGCCTCCATACCTTAAGCCTTCAAGGATGGCAAGCCCGATGGCATAGGAAGCAATGATTTCGGAAATGTTCATTCCCCTCACCCGTATCAGAACAAATCTATACATGAGAATTCCCAAAGCCCCGTTCACACATAGGGAAAGAATAATGGCGATGAAATAGGGCAGTCCGATTTTATAAAATAAGGTCCAGGTGACAAACCCGCAGATAATATAAAGTGCCCCATGGGCAAAGTTGGGCACACGGCTGATACCATATACCATGGCAAAGCCGAGGCCCATCAGCGCAAGGGATACAGAGTTGATGGTCCCATAAACTAGAATTTCCATAAAAAGATCCCAAAATTAAGTGTTGAACAAGGTAATTTTACTTAATTAGTTTTTAACCATCCATGGCGGTAGCAAAATTTCGCCTTTGGCAATACTTTTCGGGTATACCACAACCCGTTTGCCATCCTGCCACTGGAGAATGGAACCTACAGCGCCGTCTTTGGGGTCCTTGGCAGCAATGACCTGGTGGCTTTTGGGATCAAACCTGAGTCTTCCGTAAACACCCATCACATCGGTCTGTTCAAGGGCAGTTATTACTTTGTCTGAGTCTAGAGTTCCTGCTTTTTCAATGGCATCTTTTAACACATATACAGCCATGTAAGAGCTGGATGATCCAAGGCCTTCAGGTTCAACTCCCCATTTCTTGTCATAGGCATTGTAAAATTTCATGGTCCATGGGGTGGCATCAGAGGGTGCGTTACCGGCATTTACAACGTTGCACAGTGTATACTCGCCCTTGCCGTCTGTGGCTTTCCAAAAACCCGGTTGCTCAGCTGCAGCCAATGTGGAACCAAAGGGAAGGGCAGGTATTTTAAGATCATACCATTGTTTTAGAAGAATAGCGCTTTCAGGCATATCCATCCAGATATTGATGATTTGCGAACCAGTTGATTTGACTTTTAAGAGAGCCATGGAAAAGTCTGTAGTGCCTGTGGGGAAGATTTCACTACCTGTTACCTCAAATCCTTTGGAACCGGCCACTTTTGCCATTACTTTGGCTGCACCCCTTGCATGGGATACATCCTGGGCCATGATAAACACCTTGGTTAAGCCATACTTTTCTTTCAGGTCTACAAAGTTTTCAATCATCTCTCCGATCAGGGTGACTGCTTCTCCGTGAATCCTGAAACAATACTTAAACTTGTCATATTCTTTTGCCACTGTTTTATGATATGCAGGGGTTAACACACCACTGGTGACTATGGATACTTTTTTATGTTTGGATAATAAGGACATGGTGGCAAGGGCTGCCTCTGATCTGTTGGGCCCGCCTACAATAAAGTCAGCATTCTTGTTTAAAATCAGTCTTTCAACTGCCATCAATGCTTCACTCACAGGGACTCCCGGTTCAAGGTCCCGGGTATCGATGACTTCAACCTCAAAGGGTCTTTTTTTACCATTTACATTGACACCGCCCGCAGCGTTGATTTCATCCACGGCAAGTTTCATGCCCCGTTCCGCATCCCATCCGTAAACATAGGCCATAGATAAGGGCGCCCCTAAAATAATGGGCTTCTCAGCAAAAGCATAGCCCCCCAAAAATAATGAAAGCATGAATACAAAAAGGGTAAAACAAACTCTTAATTTGATGCGCTTCATAGGTATTCTCCTTTTGTTAATAAATTATCCCCAATTGATAATATTTAAGATCAGTGTGGATCAGACCGACTGATTTTATTTTTATATTCAACTCTAAGATAATCCTTTTTATTCTTTACGTTATACATGTTCAATAAATCATCAAAATGAGGGTGAAAGAGAGGGGTAATTTTTCTCAATTAAGCACATAGTATTCATAACAAACAATATTTTAAAATGCAAATGTTATGCTTAAAGAAAAAAAAATCAATTGGAAGTAATTATTGTGTCGAATTTTTTGATTTGATAGTAATGTTAATATATTAAAAAGGAGAATATAAATGTCACAATTTGTCAGCATAAGACATATCCGGTTTATGATCAAAGAGGTTTTTGATTCAAAATCTCTAACTGAGTATGACTATTAC
>JAQICW010000434.1 GCA_027858355.1 Desulfobacula sp. | reverse complement strand
TCACTTTTTATCCAACTTCAATTTTAGCAAATAAATTCAACGCATTAGGAATGCGTCTTTTCTCTATTTAATAACAAAATTTAAAAAGTTAGTTGAAATGGTTTTCCGCACCACGGTTAACCGAATCTATAACCGATTGATCTTTCTATGGGGTTGAGTGGTGTTCTCATAGCGAACACCTGTCTATTTTATTTTGCCCACCGGAGCCAGATAAATAGCAAATTCGTTTTCACCGTCAAGCCCTAAAAACTCATCCAGCTCTTCCTGATCATATGCAGCAATAGCACAGGTACCTGCATCAATAGCTTCACAGGCAAGATACAAATTCTGGCAGACATGGCCGGCATCTAAGGCAATTACCTTGTGAGCGGCCAAACCATATCGCCATTCCATCCGATAGGGAATAGCGACCCAGATAAAGGTGACAGCAGACCGTCCCGGATAGGTCTGACCCAACGAGGCATGAATCATTTTTTCCTCCAGCAGATCATCTGAAAATTCGAAGACTAGCTGATGGTCCAAAGGCAGGTATCTGTATATCCCCGGTTCGATACCGTCCACATTAAAAATAGCCAGATAGGTTTCAAAGGCATGACGACAACCAGCAGAGGGAACCGTCCGATAGGTATGACCTTGAACCGGTGATTCGCATAGCCCCTGGGTGGCCCAGAGCAGATAGGCCAACTCAAGTTTGGAAAGATTCTTTTTAAGGTATTTGCGATGACTTTTTCGGTTGGCAATAGCCTGTGTTAAATCTGTTTTTACAATCTGCGTCCATTCATCTGAGCTTGGAAGATCTATTCGTTTTGCATCAGCAGGGCAAGGATTCTGGATATTTTATTATCAGAATGTAAACCGTTCGATATGAAGTCGATGAGTAGAGATTTTATTCTCTTTTAATATTTGAAATACAGCATTTGCCATAGGCGCAGGGCCGCAAATAAAAAATTCATATTCAGGGAAATGATTGGAAAGTTCCATATTACACCTATGGTTATTCAGGACCTTTAACAGAATTGTTTTGTCGATATGGCCTTTTAGCCCCTTCCACTGTGGTGCCCGTGAGAGAACCGGTTCAAAAATAAAACTTCCCATCTGATCAGACAATTTTCGGATTTCTTTAAGACGAATCAGATCTGTTTCACGTCTGGCACCCCATATTAGTATTACTTTTCGTTTTGGATCTTTAATCGAAAGGTCCTTCAGCATAGAAAGCATGGGGGTGATGCCGATGCCACCTGCAATGAAGATAAGGCAGTGATGCGAAGGAGCCCGGGTATATGTAAATTTTCCGTATGCACCATCAATGCAGACAAGATCTTTGGCGGTGACTTTATTTAGCCTGTCTGTAAAATCCCCTAAGTGCTTGACGGTTATGCTGAGCCGTTCGTCTTCAGGCCCAGATGATATGGTAAATGGATGGGATTGGTCAGACAGCTCGCTATTCAACAGGCGGAGATAACAAAATTGTCCAGCATGATGCTTGAGTTTTCTACCGCAAGGTGGGTCAAAATGCAATGACACAACAGAATTTGATTCCTGTATCACTTTGGCCACAGTCCAGGGATATTTTTGCATTATTTTGGGTAAAATAATTTTTTGGTACAGGAAAAAAGACAATGCACTGCAGGCAATTATCACCATGCAAGTTTTAAATAAGGTCAACCCCTGTCCGGGAATTAAGAGGATATGAAATCCCAATATAACCATACCAGCCGGCATGGCGTAATGAAATAACAGGCAACGCTCATGGGTGAGTTTAAAAACGGCTGAAATTTTGTCTCTGTATGGTATGAGAACCGGTGTAAAACGGATAAAATAATTACTGAAAAATAGACCGCTGAATAGGGTTGCCCAGAGAAATACAGTTTCGGCAGTACCACCAGCGGCAGCCTGTATTTCATTGGCATATTTATCATTCCCAAAGCTTGTGTGGACAAATACAATCATTAAAAGCCCGACAGCTGACAACATATGCAGAGTCATTCGCCTGTCCTGGGCAACAAACCATTCTATCAGCCGATTTCGGGCGGTTATAATAAATTGCAACGCATACCAGACAAATGCATATATACCAGCAATTCTTGAGATAAGAATAAATGATGTCAGATTGTTATCTAAAGCCTGAAAAAATAAGGATATTGGTATGAGCGGCAACAATAGATATAAACTAAATATTGGAAAAAATCCATATACTCTCATAATTGAAAAAGTCTCAGTTTATGATCTCCATTTTATCTTAATGCCATTTATATACACAAGAAAGACATGTTGGCTTATGAACACAAATAATTTTACCACATTTGGGACAAATCCATTTCGGTTTCTAATTTTACATTTAGTTCGACATTTTGATTTTTTTTGGGGAGGATCAGATTTGTCTTCGCTATGATCATAGCTTATCGTTAAAATTAATCTTCCAATAAAGGAATAAACTTTAAATTGGCCTTTGGAAATGCAAATTGATGGATATCAGTGAGTTTAATCCATTGAAAATCAACGGGCCCATTTAATTGAACATCACCAGAAATATATCGGCAGTAAAATATATCCATCACAATTTTAAAATGGGTATATGCATGTTTAATTTGAGTGATGTAAGAATCGATTTCTACCTTGATTCTGGTTTCTTCAAAGATTTCTCTGATGCAAGCTGTTTGAGCACTTTCCCCTTTTATTAATTTCCCGCCAGGAAATTCCCACAGTCCTCCCAACAGTCCTTCCGGTTTACGTTGGGTAATCAGTATTTTATTGTTGTGTCTTACAACACCAACGGCAATTTTATAAGTGGAAACGGGTTTGGATTTGATCCGTTTTGGAAATTGATCTGCCATATTATGTAAAAATACAAAGCAATTTTGATTGATCGGACAGTGTTTGCAATCTGGTTTTTTGGGTCTACATATTAGGGCTCCCAGTTCCATAATTGCCTGATTAAAGTTTGCAGGCTCCGCTTTGCCCATTAATCGGGTGGCTTCTTGTTTGAAAACAATATGATGTTTGGATTGATTAACGGGTGAATCAATTCGAAAGAGTCGAGCCAGAACGCGTTTAACATTTCCATCCACGACTGCATGGGCGTGTCCAAATGCAAAACTTAGAACCGCTGAAGCGCTATACTCTCCCACTCCGGGCAGTTTTAAAAATAATTCTTTGTCATGAGGTATAACACCTTCATACTCGTCCATGATTATTTTAGCGGATTTATGCAGGTTTCTGGCTCGGGCATAGTATCCCATTCCCTCCCATGCTTTCAAGACTTTATGTAAATCAGCTTGCGCCAGTTCTTTTACAGTTGGGAAAATTTTTAAAAATTTTAAATAATAAGGGATAACGGTTTTAACCTGTGTTTGCTGAAGCATCACTTCTGACACCCATATCTGATAAGGGGCCTTTGTTTCACGCCAGGGGAGTTGACGTTGATTTTTTTTATACCAGGTAATCAGATGGTTTGAAATGAGTGCTCGGTTAACTCTTTCACAATATGGGTTTTGCCAAGGTTTTCCTTTATCATTTTTTTGACTATCCTTTGAATTGAACATGACCACCCGCCTTTCTGATTATGATCCCATGGGACATGTGAATAATTCGGTATATTTTGATTATGTTGAAACCCTGCTTTTTTCTTACTTGAACAAGGAACGCAAAATAAAAAAAATAAAAATTTTATATGCCAAAGAGATTGATAAATCCGTTAAAACAATAAAATTGGGCCTCCTGGAAAGCAAGACCGGATTTAAATTTAAAATATTTAATGAAAATAAGGTGTTTTCATATGGTGAAATTGAAATGTGATGGGGATGCCACAAAACGCTTAGGGTAAACCCGCACCAGGAATATCCACTTGAACAATTTCAATTTTTCCGCTTCTCATAGTGTTTCCCGAGGTGGCAATAAACAGGGTTTTGCGGTCTTTTCCCCCCAGCATACAGGCGTAGGCCTGTGTTTGTACAGGGATTCTATGGGTCACCTCGCCACCTTCAATCACCCTTAATACTTCAGAACTAATGGGTGATGCCACCCATATCCCGCCGGATTTGTCCAGGCAAATACCATCCGGGACAGCCCCGGTAAGATTGGCCCAGGTTCTTTGGTTTTCAAGGGTTCCGTCTTTTTTAATATCAAAAGCGGTTAAACAGGCACCATAGGTTTCAGCAACAATGATTGTTTTATGGTCCGGTGTTATGACCGATCCATTGGGGAATTTCATCTCCTTAGCAACAATTTTTGCTGTTCCGTCAGGAGTGACCATAATTATTTCAGCACTTTTGGGGACTCCCGAAGAAAGGTCAAACCCAAAATTTCCAATGTATGCCCGTCCCAAGGGATCAACTACCATGTCATTGCAATGATAGGTGGCCATGTCGTACAAATCGCAGACAAGGGCCAATTCATTTCCGTCCCAGCTCATCAGGCACCGGTCCGGCATGGAGACAATCAACAGGCACCCGTCGGGACGAAAGCCAAGGCCGGAACAGGGCGCCGGCATTTCGACGATGGTTTCAAAATTTCCTTGAAGGTCTACGGCCATGACCTTACTGTCATTCATGTCTGAAAAATAAAGCTTGTTGTCATGCCATCTCGGGCCTTCAGGAAACATAAGGCCGTCTATTAATGTTTTTGTCGTTTTTTTCAGGGGTATTTTCCTTTTTTTAATCGCCCAATGTTTAACTCGCTGATATAATAGGATAATTTGCCAGCCCGCCCCCGTGTGACCGGTCATGAACTTTGAACATCTACGGCTTGCCGCTTGCGGTCCGCTGCAACGATTTGTTATGCATTTATTTTCGACTGCTTATATAAAACGAGATACTTACTCTTAAAACAGTATCCCCTGATTTGTCTTGAATTTCAAAAGGGATCTTTACGTCTCCAGGTTTAAGGAGATTTGGATCAAATGAACAAGTTCCTGTTAGTTTACCTTTTGCCATTTTGGCATATTGAACCGTCATTTCCTTTGGTATCCATCGCAGCGTAGAAGGTATAGACGCTTCCACAGCAAGCCCACCTACTAATTCGCTCAACGTACACAAAGCACCCGCGTTTATTGAGCCAATATGGTTTCGGACTTTTCGGCAATCTTTTATTTCTGCACTGCAAAATCCTGTGCGCAATTCAGTTATTAAAGGGCTAATCGTTGAAAAATAGGGGGCTTGAAATGCTAAAGCCTTGCTGAAAATCAGTTTGCCCATTGGGAATTTTAACATACGATTGTAAATTTTTAATGTACGGCTCATGATTAAATTGGCCTTTTAAATTAGAAATTGCCGCTAACATTTCCAAATAAGCGGTGAAATCCGCTTCATTTGGATTGTTTTAACGTTTATCGTTTTTTCCGGTAATCCAAATTCAAGTGCAATTAATCTTTGCATAGCCTATTTACAAGAATATTAGTCAAAGCAAAAACACCTGCCAAGTCCAAATGAAAATGGGCTCTATCATCAATCCCAATAACTGCTCTAGCAGCAACTTCATGATTTCTATGCCACATTAATATATATAATGGCACATAAGGTAACCCTGGTATTCGAATTGCGACATCAGCCCCTTCAATCATTTCACCGCCAAACTCAAGAATGCGATTAATCAATTTGGTTGAATCTTTTTCAAACTTTTTAGCCAATGGCCCGGTAGCAAGGGAGTGAGCCCCAATGAAGAACATCTGCCCTCCAGGTAGCTCCTGTGGCACTGTCATCCGATTACTGGGCGGAACTCCTTTGGAAGTAGTCAAGGTGGTAAGCAACACCACTCCAGCCTGATAACTAACCGGACGATCTGTTTGAGAATCCTTTATGATCGTTTGATTTGCAAGATTAATGGTATAATTAATACCGATCATAGAAATATTGAAGGCTTCCCCATCCCATTTTGCCCCAACCATCTCTGCCGCTTGTTGGGGAGAACGATTACACAAGTTTGACCATAAAGCCTCTGGGATCTGGGCAGCCCACCTGAATAATTCTTTTTGAGGTTGTTTCATTTAATTTACTCTCCGATCAATACTTTTAACGCTAAAAAATTCAGTAAAAATCAGGGTCACAAAATTCAGGATTGAACCCACGGTAACTATTTTTCAAAGAATCCATTAATATTATCTTTATATAAATGAAAACTATCTCTGGCTTTTGTTAACTGTTCATTACTATCGAAAGTTTCTTTTATATTTTCAAACATCCCATCGACCCAATCAACATATTTTGATCTATCTGGATTACCATGAAGAAGCCTATCAAATAGACCAATAAAATGGCAACAATAAATTGTTTCATAATTTTATTCTAACACCCCAAATAAGCGGTTTTATCCGCTTCATTTGGCTTGTTGAAAGTTCCTACAAGTATCACATATCAAACCATTTCCATCGAATTCTCTGAAACTCCTTAATCCCTTTTATAGCGCCCCATCAGACGGTTCATTCCGATAAGATGTGGCTCTATCTTTTCCAGAAGCTGCCACAGGCTCAGTCCCGGTTCCAAAGCCACTGCCTTATCCAGTG
>JAQICW010000495.1 GCA_027858355.1 Desulfobacula sp. | reverse complement strand
GAGGTTTGAATCTCAACACCCAGGTTTTCAATAACCTCTATTTCCTTTGCAAGTTCGGCTTTGGGCAGCCGGTATTCCGGAATACCCACTGTCATCATGCCGCCTTTGACGGGCAATTTTTCAAATATAGTGACGGAATATCCCTTTTGGGCCATATAATAGGCACAGGTAAGTCCTGCAGGTCCTGAACCTACAATAGCTATTTTTTCGTCGCGCTTGTCTGCAATTTCAGGAATAAAGGTTTCATCACTGTCAAAATCAAGCTGGGCCAGATATCTGTGAAGGTATTGTATAGCAACAGGCTCGTCTGCATCACCCCTTGTACAAGCCGCTTCACATGGATGGTGGCAGACACGGCCACAGGAGCCTGGGAAAGGATGCTCTTGTTTGAACAGTTTCAGTGCTTCTGCATGCTTTCCCTGGTTCATCAAGGCAATAAACCCCTGAATGCTTACATGGGCCGGACAGGTGGCCTTGCACGGAGCCGTGGATCGTTTTGAAATCCCATACCCTCCAGGTATTGCCTGTTCGTATTGCTTGAAGATAGCCTTTCTAGGTGCTAACCCCTGATTATGTTCACTGGGTATTTCCACAGGACAAACTGCTGTACATTCCCCACATGAGGTACATTTCAACAAATCAACAAATCTTGGGTTTTCTTTCACCCGGGCAATAAAATTTCCATCTTCCCCTTCAAGTTCAAGAAGCTCCGTGTTTGTTAACAATTCAATATTCAGATGCCGGCCGACCTCGACCAGTTTGGGTGAAATTACTCACATGGTACAGTCATTGGTGGGGAATGTCTTATCCAGTTGCGCCATCATACCGCCGATGGCATATGATTTTTCGACCAGATATACATAATACCCTGAATTGGCCAAATCAATGGCAGACTGCATTCCTGAGATTCCGCCACCAAGGACCATGACAGAACCTGTAAGATCTTCCTTTGGTGTTGATTTTTGAGTCATTATTCTTACCTCCTAACCGTTTTATAATAGCTTTACACATAAAGCTATGAACTCTGCCTGTTCCAAATTATTCCCAATAAAACAGACAAGGATTTGGACAAAAAAACCTGATAATTATTTTTTTTTATTTAACAGGCCTTTATCTAAATTTTTCCACAGCATTTAGTAAAAAAAAGGTTGTTTTTTGTCAAGCACTATTTAAATTCTGTAAACCAAAAACTATTTATAATTTCAAGGTTATCTGTTGTCAGGCTAATTTACCTTCCTTGTTCCAATGCTTCATTACTTGCATTCCAGGGTGCAATTTTAAACAATAAAAGTATTCCCGGAATTGCGACAAGGGCACACAAATAGTAAAAGGAGTTCCATCCCAGGTATTTGGACATATAGCCTGTCAATGCTGCTGCAAAAACACCAGGGATACCCATAAGACTTGTTAACAGGGCATATTGCGTTGCAGTAAACCGTTTATTGGTCTGGATTGCCATATAGGTTGCATATGCAGCCTGTCCAAGACCTGTAGCAAAAAATTCAAATGCTACAATGCCGCCCAATAATGCCTGGCTGTGCTCACGCCAGAAATAAGATCCATGATCAATAATATTCAGAACAGGGAAAAATGCCGTAGAAATCGCCTGGAGAATGCCAAAAACATACAAAGACTTTGCTATACCCAGACGAATCATGATAAAGCCCCCCACAAGAACACCGCCAAAAAGCCCGAGCATACCGACCCCTTTAACAATGACAAAATACTGGGCCTTGGTAAATCCCATTTGAACAATATATGGAATCGTCATGGCACTTGCCATATTATCCCCTATCTTATACAGCAGAATGAACAATAAAATCAGAATGGCGCTATTCCTTTGAAAAAATTCCACAAAGGGTTCAACAATAACCTCTTTCATGTTTGCAGGCAAGCGTTCCTCAACCACGGGCTCAGGAACCAAAAGGGTTGTGATTACGCCCACACCCATGACAGCAGTGAGCATTAAGAAAATTGTCTGCCATGTAAAATTAAAGTCAGCAAGGACAGAAAGCCCGACGGAAACAAAGGTGCCAAGGCGCCATGCATTCATCCATACGCCCGTGCCAAACCCTAATTCATTACTGGTAAGGTATTCACGTCTGAAAGCATCCAGAGCAATGTCCTGGCTGGCCCCGAAAAAATTGAGACAGAGAGCAAACACGGCTATCCACAAAAGGGATTGTTCCGGATCAAATTGCCCCAGCAAGGCAATGGTGATCATGAGACCAATTTGCGCCATAAGTATCCATCCCCTCCTGCGACCCAGGAATGGAGGAACAATGCTATCCATCATTGGAGACCATACAAATTTCAGTGTATAAGGCATGCCCACCAATGCAAACAGGCCAATTTTGGCAATATCCACATTGGCATCCATCATCCAGAATTTTAATACATCCTTGATAATATAATAGGGAAAACCCGAGGAAAACCCGAAAAAAAACATGACCAGCATTTTCCAGGACAGTATGACCCTGATGGTCTGCGACAAGGAAAGTCTGGTGGATGGGGGTTTCATGTATTTGGTTTAAACGCAGGCGTTATCATTAAAGATGAATTTTCATATTGCAGGGAACTGCAAAACAATCAAGGGTTGAATTTTTCTTTTTCAGGTCTGCCCGGCATTCACGGACAATCCTGTCCATCTGCTCATCCGTTCTATCCTGGTTCAGATGGAACAGCCCAAGTTTTTTAACATTGGCTTTTAATGAAAGATCCAATACGTCCTGAATCGAAGAATGCCCCCAGTTCTTTTTTCGCTTATATTCATCCTTGGTATATTCTCCATCATGAAACAAGAGATCCACATTTTGTGAAAAATTCAGGTATGCATCAAACCCCGCGCCTTCAGGGTGATCAACTCCAAGCTCATTATCCGTTAAAAATACAAAGGATTTCCCGTCTTCAATGAATTTATAACCCAGGCCACCACCTGGATGGCTGGTTGGAATGGTTTCTATATTTACAGACCCGATATTAAATTTACCATTCAATGTCGGATCAAATTTGATATCTGCTTTCAGGTCCCCTAAACCAATGGGGAAAAAAGGCATTTCCATAACTTTATTTAAAAGATCCCTGGTAAAGATGCTTAAAAATTTGCGGTCCTGAATCATTATTTTAACTTTACTGAAAAGCAGGGGCCTGAAAAAAGCAAACCCCTGGATATGGTCCCAATGGGCGTGGGTCCACAAAAGATAGTATTGGGTTATCTCCCTTTCAATAAAGGAATTGCCCAGGCAGCGGATACCTGTCCCTGCATCTATAATTATGGTTTCTCCTGACTTCGCTGTAATCTCAATACAGGTAGTATCACCTCCATATTTAGAGTATTGATCACCTGATACAGATATAGACCCTCTTGAGCCCCAACATTTAATATCCATTGTTATCCTGTATCACAACATAAATTCTTCGTCTACCCAATAATTGATTTTTTACGCCCACAGGTTGACAACTTTGTTTATTTTGCTTAGGAAAACACTATAATTTTTCAAAGTAAATCAGAAGTGATTATATCAAAAGGGGAATAATTATATGGCACAACTTATCGCTGACAGACGGGATGTTGATTTTGTCCTGCATGAGCAGATCAAAATGGTGGAACATGAATTATTTGAAGAATTCAATAAAAAAACAATAGACCTGATTGTTTCTGAAGCTAGAAACCTGGCTATCAAAGAAATCCTTCCCACGCTTAAGGATGGGGATGAAATCGGATGCAACCTTGCAAATGGAACGGTCATGGTTCCTGAATCATTTAAACGGGCATGGGACTTATATTGTGGAGGTGAATGGCTGGCCATGTGTGATGATCCTGAGGTTGGCGGTCAGGGAATGCCAAAACTCATCGGATGTGCTGCCCTTGAATACATGGTGGGAGCAAATTCTGCATTTATGCTTTACTATGGCATGACACACGGCGCAGCCAAGCTTGTGGAAGCCTTTGGTGATGACGAACAAAAAAAGCTTTACATGAAAAAAATGTTTGCAGGCATTTGGGGCGGAACTATGCTCTTGACTGAATCTGAAGCAGGATCTGATGTGGGAGCTCTTACCACCACTGCAACAAAAAAAGAGGACGGGACCTATTCCATTCAGGGATCAAAAATTTTTATCTCCGGGGGAGACCATGATCTGTGCGAAAATATCATTCACCCGGTACTGGCAAGAATTGAAGGCGCGCCTTCCGGAACCAAAGGGATTTCTCTGTTCCTGGCTCCTAAATACCATGTCAATGAGGACGGCAGCCTGGGTGAATTCAATAATATCGTATGTACCGGCCTGGAACATAAAATGGGGATTCATGGCAATGCCACAGCCTCTCTTTCCCTGGGAGAAAAAGGGGAATGTATAGGCACCCTTCTGGGCAAAGAAAACAAAGGCATGCCCGAGATGTTTCAGATGATGAATGAAGCCCGTGCATTTATTGGAATGCAAGGGTTTGCAGTGGCGTCTGCTTCTTATATGTATGCCCTTGATTATGCCAGAAACAGGATTCAGGGAAGACATCTTCTGGCAGGAAAGGACCCGGCGGCAAAAAGCGTTCCCATTATCCAGCATCCAGATGTAAAACGCCAGCTTTTGAACATGAAAGTCTATACAGAAGGGATGCGGTCTTTGATCTATTATTATGGTAAATGCTCTGATATTGTCTACACAACAGAGGACGAACAACTCAAAACAGATACCAGTGCATTGATTGAAGTTTTAACGCCCATAGTTAAAGGATATATCACAGACAAGTCCCTGGAAGTCTGTTCCCATGGAGTACAGGTCTATGGCGGCTATGGCTATATCAGTGAATTCCCTGTTGAACAGCTCATGAGAGATTCAAGGATTTGTATGATTTATGAAGGCACCAATGGTATCCAGGCCATGGATCTTATCGGCAGAAAACTTTCCATGAATAATGGTGAAAGCTTTAAATACTTTATTGCCAGGATGAAAGAAACCGTTGAAGAAGCCAGGAAAATTAAAGGCATTGAGAGACTGGTTGAAAAGGTTGACCATGCTGTATCAAGGCTTGAAGCCCTTGGCCAACAAATCGGACAAAGAGCCAGGTCTGAAAAAGCGTTGAATGCATATGCCTTTGCCCATCCCTTTCTTGAAGTAACCGGGGATGTCACCTTTGCATGGATGCATTTGTGGCGGGCATCTATTGCCGCACCCAAGCTTGCCCAAAAAGTTGGCAGCCTGGACAGGGATGCCATTGCAGCCAAGGCTTTAAAAAACAAAGATGCTGCCTTTTATGCGGGCCAGATTGAATCTGCTAAATTTTTTATTAATACCCTTCTTCCATCAAGTTATGGTAAGATGGATGCTATCTTTGAAGGCGACTCCAGTGTGGAGGATATTCTGGACGTGTCTTTTGGATCAAAATAAACCAGTTTTTTCTAGGGTGGAGGGAACATGTTTGAATATCTAAAAAAAGGACTGTTAACAGGGGTTGGACTTGCATTAAGGTCCAAAAATGAAATCGAAGACCTGGCTAAAGAATTTGCAGAAAAATCCAAAATGAGCCAGAGTGAAGCCAAAGATTTTTTAACTGAATGTCAGCAGAAATATGAAGATGCAAAG
>JAQICW010000459.1 GCA_027858355.1 Desulfobacula sp. | reverse complement strand
GGCTGCTGAAATTGTTGGAATCATGTGGGACGGTTTGCCATTGAATTGCTCAAGCATCTTCAATATTCCAGACTCTAATTTCAATCCTTTTTGATCAAAAATTGATGTGTCTAATGTGATAGCGCCATAATCCATTATTTATTTCTCAACGTTCAAGCTCACTTGCGCCGCCATCAGGCCTTGCCGCGTCAGGCCCCAAACGTTCTCGGCGTCAAGAGAAGCGCCTGGTTCGGCGCAGATTTCATATTAAAGGAACCCAAATTACATCGTTTGGTGGTGAACCAATTGGCTCTCTTTCATTCATATTAAGACTTGCTACCCACGCCGATAAGTATGCATCCAATTTGTCATGAAAACTTCCAAATCCAATATCGTTGAGACATGACTTGGATATTGCCTCTGGCCACCCTGTAAACTCCGATATTGCGGATAACTGTTTAATAAGACCCTCAATTTTACTTTTGTGGATTTTTTCAGCCCCGAGAGTTTTAACAATAGCCTGTGGAAAAACTTCTATGCACTCCCATTTCTGGCATAATGTTTGGAATAATTCAAATCCCACCAACATCCACAATTGGTTTGCATGAGGAATCCTTGATTGTTCCCCACCATTTTCAAGATGTGTCAGAGCCTTACTTTTAATTACCTCGAACTGATTTGTATCAGGGGTGGTAATGCAATTGATCCCTTTTTTATCTAAACCAAGTTCTGCCTTTCGACGTTTCTCTCCGTCTTTTTTAGGGTGGCTTGGTGCATCGATTGCAATTCTCTTGATTGTCACACCAAATGATTTTTCTACTTCTTGGAGGTAGCGCAATGTGTCATGGGCAAATTCTTTTACTAATTGAATATTCTGGACAATCGCTGCGTTTCCAGATCCGCGAGGAGGGGTGATAGCAAATTTAGATTTGAGCAGAATTGGGCAAAGCCTATCATCCTTATGGAAACAGACAGAAATCGGCAAATATTTCTTTTTCGCAAAAGCAACATCAATACCTACATATGCTTTCATATTTTCATTTCCACCGAATATTTAACTCACTAGCTTGTCTACGTGTAGTAGCTTGTTCTTAGGCAAGAGGAAAGGGGGATAAGGGCTATTCTCATTCCTACCGCTGAAGCTTTTGAGGCTCAGCGGTAACATATTATCGGGTAATTGTCCATCACGCGCCCGACGTCCTATAGAACTTTGAACATCTACGGTTTCACCCGTAGCATGTTCGTTGTTAGAAATTATTTCAACAAAGGATCAAATGTAGACTTGACTCCATTTTACTTGATCAAAATTCAATCTGTCATCCACTGCGCTACAAACCGTTCCGAGTTCTCTTCCCAATAATAAATACAGTCAGCACTTTCATAGGTTCCAACATTTATTCCATTTTTTGGTAATTTAAGAACTTTTGGCCCACCATGTTTCCAGATAATCCGGCTAATTCGGTAAGTGCCGGGAGAGATCGGAAACACATACATATTGTAATATGGACCTTTTCCCTCTGTTAGATGATAAACTTGATCAATACCTTCTGAATCTTTACCCAATACTACAACTTTAAAACGACCCGAGGCCTTCCCGATAACAAAAAAAGCATACTCTTCATGATCCATTCCAGTAAAATCACCTCGGCAAAGAAATGGCTCCAAAGTCTTAGAATTATATGCTGAGGACCAATCGCCAGCCAAATCATCTGAATTAGGGACCCTATATTCAGGCAAAAGATTGTCTACTGCTTTTAAAACACTTTCTGGGAAATTAAACTTTTCGATATCTAAAGGATAAGATGACTTTTCAGATGCAAGCGCATAACTGGATGCTGACTTGGTTGGGCTATTAGATGGGCGTGGGCGAGGTTTCCACTCAGCTGCACGAGCTTTATCAAAAAAAAACCAGATTGCAGCGAGGCCTCCTAGGATTGTGCATATAATTAGTATTACATCCATTTTTGATCCTTAAAAAATTTCCCCTCTAAAAAATATCATGGTTAACGCCAAGATTCACCAGTGGCAAGTATTCGGGAAAAGCTGCCTAAAGTACACTGACATGGAATAAACTACACAGTCGTAAAAAACCCTGCCCTTAGCCATCTGGTGGAATCTTTTGTTCGGTTTTTTTGTTTGTTGTCTTTTATTACAGATGCACCTGAAATTGCTTTGGATACCTTCTTCCACGCCACAGGATGTAAAAGCTTTTTATAAAATTTTGGTTCTGGGTACATACGAACAATGCTACATTGCTGCCAACCATCTCTATCATTCATTCCAAGAAGTATTCCAAAATCACGGCCCCCATATAATATACCTATTTCCTTCCACCATCTTGAAAGTGCATAGGTGGCCGCAACTGTGCCAGCACCTCGCCAACCCATTGCAACCCAAACAGGAAGACTCGTTGTTGGATTAATCATTTTTTGTAATATTCCAATATCGTGATCACTCGTTTTTGGCTGATACGATTCTTCTGTCGGCTCAAGAATAAATACCCCATTACGAAAAGAGAAAATGGGATTGCATGTTTCAAAAGAGCGTCTTGCCTTCCAACTTCCGCCAAGAATGAACATGGGAGCATCCCATCGATCAAAAGTCTGATCAACATAAACCAGTTCTATGTTATCAGTTCGACCAACCCGGCCAAGAACGTTAAGGATGTGTGCGACAGACTGTGTTTCACTGGTGCTTGTAACCCAAGGGGTAAGTTGTCGTGGTTCAAATTTAGGTTGAGATGATGCAACAGCATATTGCGGAAGTGGAGAAAGAAATTTACCTTCCTGTTTCATGTCTGTAAGGCGTAGAGTAAAAACAAGGCATGGGGAATCAGAATCGACGATTCCACCAAAAAGTGAATGTGCTGGAAAATGATCTTTCAATTTATAGAAAACCAGCCTGGTTAACAAAACTATAACCGTAGCGACAATGCTTCCAATTGCCCCAGTTAAAATAATGGGTCCGTTATTTGTGATTACATCCCACATAGTTTTTATCCATCGAACATTTAACATCCCCGGTGAAATCCGGTGCATGTTGATTATTGGAAATAAGTATGCTGCCTCCGTAATCTAATGAATTATTTAATTAAATTTTCCGGTTCAATGTATTGAAAAAGTTTTATATTTTCACCTGATTCTGTTGTTATTTGAGCTTCAACAGGAAAGCCCTTCCAAGCTTTTATGTTCAACCCATTCTTTAACTGATCAGGTGTAAAACTGACTTTTGGAGTCTCAAACTCCTTTTGAGGTAGTATTATATCTACAGATTTTAACTGGTAGCTTGGATTACCTGTTTTAGGGACTAATTTAATTATGGTGTCATATTCTTTTGTAATGATCCCTTTATTTTGCAACCAGCCTTTGAAGCCTTTATTTTGATTGTTTACAACCTCTACTTTGATTTCAAAGTCTGGGTTAGATAAATCTATATTTCCAGTTGATAGATCAGATGTTGTTTTTGTCCAGTCAAAAAATAATGGGCGCTTTTGATCTATGACCTCTGCAGCCATTACTGAATTAGTACCTGTAGCCATAGCAAATATTATCAAGGAATTAATGATATATAGTACTATCTTGACAATCCTTGAGGTTTTATCTGACTTGAACTCTTTACTATATAATACGATCATTCCAACCATAAAGCTCAAAATTATAGTGCAATAGGCAATCGAGATCCCAAAACTTTTGAACAGTGCTCCTGCAATTAAAGCAACTACAGCACCGGCTGCGGCTGGAGTTGGCATTGACTTTGGATTTAAAAAATCTTCTATATGAGTCCCTTCTACTGATTTATTCATTAGTTTCTCCTTATTGCCGAACCCCCAAATAACCGGCTGGCGACTATTTACGAAAACGGTTGAAAAATTAATATAGTTTGTAAAACCAAAGTGTTTCAAAAAACGACGACGTAAGCCAGTCCGAGTTAATTTGCATTGTTATGTTAATTTAATTCTGGTTTCCATGTGACAGATTTAAACATAAAAGCTTCAAATTCCAACTTCACCCAACTTTCTTTTTCTTCACTATTGTTTTTGTTTATGAACCTTACAATCCTATATTCTGTGTATTCGCCACTCCCAATTGGGGTTCTTGTTTGAGTACTACCAACCGTAATCTCAAATTTTGGAAATGGCCCTACATCAAACAATTTTGGGGTAATAGACGAAACAAATTCATAACCATACATATTTAAATTGGGTTCAATTAATTCCCTATAATCTTTTTTTCGCCTTTTCTGTACTCGGTATATTGAAATAGCTATTCCTATACAGAAAAGTGGAACTAAATATGGCCAAATTTCTTTCATCGGTCATGATTCCATTAGCGGCCCATTTGGGTACCAAAATGAGGCAACTAAGAGGTCATATCAGCCGTTCGATATCTCTATCGTTTAATATGAGTTTTAATCAAACTATTTTTCACGAATCCGGGCATTCACAGACTGCCAACTTGTCTCCCGAGACGTGTATGGCGGTTGTTGGGGTTTCTGATCGGTCTTCGCAATCCGGTGGTGCCCCCCTTGTAATTAAAACGTCATAATGGCTATTGCCGTAGTCATGGGTAATCCTGCCACAGGCACCGGCCTCGGCAATTCCGGTTTCGGTAAGGGCGACCCAGTCGCCTTCGTTATGTGCCATCTTTCTCCTCCGTTTAAGGTGTTGTAGGTTGCGGGAACCTAAGTTTGTGGGCATTGAGCATAGCCTTTATCCGGTCAAAAAGTGTGGTATCAACCTGGGTACTCCTGGATTTGGCGACCTCTGCATGCAGTTGGGTTAGTGCATTGAGTAGGGCTGTTCTGTTCCGCCGGGAGACGCTGACCTCGCTGTTCCGTTGGGCATCTTCCGTAATGTCTGCTTCGTCAATGACATCATCGGCTTCGGTCGTCCCGGGATCTGTTTCCCCGGGGGCACCAGAAACAGTTTCCTTCAGCTTATCTACCCCAGCACTCACGCCAGGCACACCTGAAACCCCGGCAACGGCTGCCATAACTTCCACTGCACCGGAAGCCACGGCGCGGCTTATTTTAAACTGGCTTTGAATAAGAGCCGTGGGATTGTTGGTTCCTCGCTGTATCCTGAAATGGCCGATACGGTCCCTGACAAAGACGACATCACTCTTTCCCTCTGCATAGAAAGACGTTTCTGCAAAATGGGGCTGCCACTTGGATTGATTCTTCTCTTTCGTGATCTCCCGCCATGCTGGGTCACTGGGATCCTGAAGCCGGTCGATTTGGGTATTATAGAATTCGAAACTTGCGGCGGCATCCCCCAGTGCTTTTCTTCCAGCTTGGTCCAAAATAAACGCCTTTTTTTGCCCCTGTTCCAGGGCAAAGTTCATGGCACCTGTAATTTCTCTGCCCACTTTTTGGGTGTCCGCCTGCTGTAGGCCTACCATGACGGAATCGGTGATATGAATCCTGGCACTCTCTTCCAATACCGACAATTTCCGGCCGCTGCTTAAGGATAGGTTTACGGTCTGTTCATAATTATTTACGGCTTCCCGGACTTCGGTCGTGTTGTGCTTGCCTTGTTTTTTTGCTTTAGCCAACCAGCCATTAATTTGATTTGGAACGCTTTTCTGAACATTTTGAATGATGCCTTCATAGGCAGTTCCGTACTTGCCGGTTAATATGTCAAATTCCTCTTCCAGAACGACCTGAGCTTTGCGCAACTTATTCCAGGAGTGGAACAGGATTGAAAGGGATGTTGCATCATTATACCCGGATGCCACTTCGGTGAACACCTTCAGGGCATCCAGGGTCACATCGGCCTGGGTAGTCACTGTAGCGGTCCGGTTGTCGAGTTCGGCCTTAAATTCCTGCTTCGCCACTTGCCAGCCGCTGACGGAGTTCCCAGGGTCTGTAGTCATGCCTAACGCCGCCAATACGCCGGCAAAGGCCTTGTATATATCTTCAAAATTCCGGGCATTTGTCCAGCGAGTCTTTTTGTAATTAACTGCAATACGCTTGATCTGTAGGGTGTCGTCCTGAATCCGCAGGAGGCGATCCGGATCGGTGAGGGTTTCTACCACCGGATCGTTGGCATAAACCTCGACTTTGACGCTGAGATTGGATGAGGCACACCCCTGGACAAGAATTCCAAGAAGAATTAAAACGCTAATGGTATATTTCATGGTGTTCCTCCTTTCTGGCTGTCCGATGACTTCAATAGGCTGATCAATGCCTCCAGTTCAGCCAGTATGATTCCCCGGTTCTTGCTGCTGCCGTCAATGGCGGCCAGTGACGCCGTAAGCTGCTGTGCAATGACCGTGTCGTCGGTCTGGGCCTGGGTCAGCAGAGCCTGGATTTCTGCATCTTGCTTGATTTCTGCCTTTTTTTCTTCCTGGGCTTTCTGCTGTTGAAGACTGGACAGGACGCTCGTGAACTTGGTCAAGGTTGTTTTGGTCTCCTGGTCATTGGACAACTGGGCCAGTTTTGACATGATGTCATCTGGGTTGGAGGAGAGCACCATGACCAGTTTTTCATCGCTGTGTTTCACAAAAAGTCCCTGGAGCGGATTATACTCCATGACCACCGCTTCATTCAGGAGGCCAGCGTTCTCAGTGGCCGTCTGCCTTACCCGGTTCACGGCTGCCATGGCTTTTTCAAGTTCTTGATCAGTCGAATTGTCGCTAATCACCTTTTCAAGATAATTTTTATTGGCTTTTGTCAATGCCTCGTCGAGCTGGAGCTTCAATTCATCCCGAAGAATGGTTTTACCGGCCCCGCTTTCAGACACATCACCAAATAGGGCATCTACTGCAGACTCGGGAAACCATCCCTGCCGGAACTCGGTAACACCCAGCATGGTATCACCCATGATGGTAACCCGGTAGTAAACCCGGTCAATCCCATTGGTGGCCCCCAGGTAATACAGTTCGTTCAGTTTGGTTCTACCACCCGAACACCCGGTCAAAAAAACGAGTGTCAACACCAGGCTAGATACAATTTTCCAAAACGATTTCATAGCCTCCCCCTTTTAACATTTGGTAAACTTATTTTTAATAGTGATGATAACCCCCAAATAACCGGCTTGCCCGTGTGAATTTTGTTGGTTAGGAATTCTGTCTTTTATTCTCGTTTTTTCTATATCTTTATTTTTGGTCCCCAAAAAGTGAAAAATAGCCCCAAAATCAAGGTGATCCCTGCTATTTTTTAGAATGGTAGGACTTCGGCTCGACCGTCGTAGAAGTGTTCTAACCGTTCGAACACCGATCCACGGTCGATTGATCCCGCGATGCACACGTGACCGGTGACGACTCGGTAATTTAGCTTGATCTCACCGAAGTACTCAATTAGTTCGTCCCGCTCGGATGCGGACAACTCTCCGGTATCCATCCGAATACGCCAAAGATCATCCTCCAGCCGCACGATTCGCTTCTTCATCTCTTATTCTCCTCTATCCAATGTGTTTTTCCTTTAACGTAACTTTCAACAGCTTCAAACGGATTTAGATAGTCTCTTTTTTCTGTTGATAGATAAGAAAAAATGCATTGGTTTATTGACATTTCCATAGCGTTTATCTGTTCGGGAGAGTATAAACCTGCAGTTATCCGTTTTATCTCATTCATACTACCGTTTAGTTGTCGATTTCCGTTTTTACCAAGAGAAAGCGATTCGGGACCGTGATACCAAGGACACGATTTTAGAATTTCGCTTGAAACGTTATGCAGATTTTGAAACGTCGATTTCCGACGAATTATGGTAAACAGTGTATATTCATGAACAACTAGCAACATCGGAACACGGCCAATCATCATGATATCAACTTTCCAGAAATCCCCCGAACGTTCCTCAAGTTCCTTCCATTTAACCTTAAAACGTATTGCAGCTTTATTGCTTAAATTGATCATTTTTTAAACCATGTAACACCAAGTTAAAAATCCATTCAGATTTACTACCCTTTAAACGGGTTGTTGACTTTTTCCCTTTGCTAAAAGTTTTTTTTCTTTACGCTCAAGTTGTTTTTTCTTTTTATCTTTTACAATCTGTTCAACTGAACGAGCATTTTCAGGTTTTTGTTTGTTTAATCGTTTTAAATAAAGGCTTTCAATAAAATCAGGAAGGGGTTCCTTCCAAGGTTCCTGATTATGATTAGCCAGACTTCCAAATTTCTTTGGATTCATACCAAGCTCTCTGGCCATTTGAATATGCGCATGCGAAAGTCTAAACTTCTTTCTTGCATCAATCCAAACTTGATATTTGGGCGATAAATTTTTCTGTTTCTTTTTTGTCATAACAACTTAAATTCTTTGGTTAACCCCCAAACCCCGCAGTTAGCAAAAAATTAGGATTTGTAAGGTGTTAAAATTGTAGTAGAAGCATAGAGAACCTCCCAAACAGAAATTTTTAACTTTTCTCCCAAAAAGAAAGGAGATCCTCTATGCTGGAAATCAAGATAGAACTTTTTCTCGATTATTGTAAAGTATCAAATTTTGCAACCAGGTCCATTCAATCCTTAAGAGTAAGGCTCAATGAATTTAACAGGTTCATTAACGAAGTGCCTGTTGAGTCGATTCAGTCCATCTCCTACAGGGATTTAAAAGAATTCATTACCCAGTATGGCAACCCTTCCATCCATATCAAAAAAGCCCGTATCTGGAGTTTGAGACAATTCTTTCATTTTTTAAAACTGAACGGTTGGATAAAAATAAATATCGCCTCGAACTTTCCCTATCCCAAGATTGAAAAGACAATCCCCCATTTTTTGACCATTGAAGAGTATAATCGGCTTTTAAACTATTTTTATCGCAGGGCATCTGATGCTTCCGGATTCAGAAATCTTGTCATGGTTATGATGCTGGGGCTCCTTGGCTTGCGGATATCTTCTGTGATTTCCCTGAACATTGAAGATGTGGACATTGAAACCGGCCTTTTGCAGATCACTGAGAAAGGGGGCAAGCAAAGACCATTGATCATGCCCAAAATTTTGTGTGTTATTCTTGACCATTATTTTGGTTTTCTCAACCAAAGACAAGGGCCCTTATTTTTATCCAAAAGAAACAAACGACTTTCTCCACGGACGTTACATGATGTCTTCCAAAAGGCGGCAGGCTCGCTTGATATTGATAAACATCTTCATGCCCATCTATTTCGCCATACGGCTGCGACCCATTTGAACAAGGTTTCTGACCCTGAAATAACCAGACATGTCCTGGGGCATGTAAGAAGCAACAGCACCCGAAAATATACCCACCTGAATCCGGATCAATATGCGACTTACATGCAGGTCCATCCCTATATGGAGGTGACCCCATGATTGCTCTGCTGGATGAATACAGAACACAGTTGTCTGATGTCTGTGGATACGCAGATCAAACGGTTGAAAATTATGCTTCCTGCATGGGCATGTTTGCCCGGTATTTAAAGGAACAGGGCATTTCAATTGTTCAAGCCCAGGGACCACAAATTTGTCAGTGGATAGCTCAATTGAGGCAAAAAGGTTTTAGTTACAGTCGTCTGGAACATCATCGCTCTGCTTTAAAAATTTTCTATGCCATGCTGGTTAAATTGGATATCGTGACAAAAAGTCCGGCAGCGGCATTACTCATGTTAAAGAAAAACGGACCCAGCACAGTGATGCCGGTGCCAAAAGCCATTGTTTTTAAATTATTAAACAGTGTTGACCGGTCCTCATGGATGGAAAACCGGAATTACCTTATCCTGTCTCTTTTGTGGGCGCTTGGCTTAAGGGTCAGTGAACTTACCCGCCTTGTCATTGGATCTTTTGAACCCAGGCATGGCCCTAAAATTGGCCTTTTACGGGTAAAAGGAAAAAACAAGAAACAGCGGGCCTTATTTGTGGTGGATAAATTGTACGATAATCTCATGGCCTATCTGGCCCATCCCAAGACGCTGAAATTAAAAAACGATCCCATGTTCCCGGTTAAAAGCGGTAAAGCCATCTCAACCGACCGGGTTCAAAGAAAACTGCGACAGTATTGCAGAAAAGCCGGTATCACTGAAAGGCTCACGCCTCATGTGCTCAGGCACTCCTTTGCCACTGAAATGTATCACGCCAGGGTACCGCTTCATGCCATCCAGGCGATGATGGGACATTCCAATACGGCTGAAACCGCAATTTACATCAAGGTGGATGACGGTTTTAAACAGGAAGCATTAAACCAACTGGTGATTAATGGGAGGCCGTCATGGGGGTAAGCACAGCAGATTTTTTTAACCAGATTGAACCCTTTATGGATTATCGATCAACCGTGTATGACATCAGTGATCAGACCATTAAAAGTAATCGTTGCGACATTAAGCTGTTTGAAAATTTCATGGATGAAAACCAACATGAAAAAATTACCGGCCCAGCGGTGATGGACTTCCAGTATTATTTGAAAACCCAGCGTAAAAATTGCGGAGGGTCACTCAATCGAAAGCTGTTTACCCTGCGAAGCTATTCTAATTATCTGAGATTACAGGAGGTTGATGATGCTGAAAAACTGCCCTTTCATAATATTTTAAAAGTCCGGCAGGGATATCGGAACCGGCCGGATGCCTTGACCACCAAAAAGATCAAACACCTTTTAGATACCATAGACCGGAGCACATGCCTTGGGGTCCGGGATTACGCCATATATGCCCTGATGTATTTATGCGGCCTTAGGATCGGAGAGGTCTTCGGTCTGGACCTCACCGGTATCGACTTAAAGACCAAAGAAATCACTGTGAATGGAAAAGGCAAAAGAATCCGTACGCTTCACTTGAGCAATGAATTGTTCCAGATCCTGGCGGAATATCTTGCCGTGCGAACATTCTTCTATAAAAATGAGCATCGAAAAGCCTTGTTTATCTCAAAAAAAGGAAACCGCCTGGCCATTCGAACCATGGAGGACAACTTCAAAAAAATCGTTGTTACATCCGGCCTGCAAACCCGGTTCAATGTCTCCTGCCACACCCTGCGGCATTCTTTTGCTTCCCACCTCAATGATAAAGAAGTGGATATGCTTGTTATTAAAAGTTTGATGGGGCATTCATCAACAAGGAGTACAGAAATCTACATTCATCCTTCCATGCAAAAAGTAAGGCAGGCAATGGAAAAATTACCCGGTGTTGTTTTTATGAATGAGCTTATAAAAAAAGGAGGGGTCATATTTAGCTTTCAAGAGCTGCGCACATAGCCAGAATACGAGCCTGATATTACTTGTTTTTTTATAAATATCTGTTTTTATGGATTGGTGCGCTTAAAAGTCTTTTTTTTTAAGATTTTAGGTGTTGCCATAGAAATAAATTTATGCCACTGTTCGTTACTGAACGGAGTTTTTCTTGTCTTTTTACTTCAGACACCTTCCAATTGCACATAACTTTTGTTCTGACCGCGGGGTTCCCCTAAATCACCGGCTCGACCGGTGCATTTTTTTTGTTTAACATTCCTAAAAATAGATTAACTCAGGCTCCAGTTTTTTTGCGCTCCACTGCAAACGCTTTGTTACTCATTGTTTGTCGACAATCATATCTCTGACTCAAACCGTTGTTCAGTAACCGTCGAGCCCCACTGCTCACCTGAGTGTTCCTCAACTAACTTGAACCCGAATTTTTCATAAAGATGTCTTGCTGGCAAGAGGCCATAGAAAGTCCAGAGATACACTTTCTCATATCCTGCGTCTTTGCAGAAGGTAACTGCTTTTTCCATCAGATAGTTCCCAGCCCCTTTTCCTCTTAATTTGTCAGAAGTAATAAACCAGCGCAGATGTGCAATATTCATATTTTCAGAAGTGCCATCGATAATAATCGCTCCTTCAATATTGCCATCGATAAGCAACGACCATATACGGTCTTTTGATTTGTTATAGTTGTTTACGAACCTTGAGAGTTCAGTTGCTACTTTTGCCTCAAAAAAATATCCGAAATTCCAGTGTACCGCATAGTACTTTGCATGTAATTCAGAAATTTTCCCTATTATCCCAGGTGTATATCCGATAATACTTTCAAAATCTTCCACCATATTTATCCTTTCTCAAAAGGAAATGCATAACGATAAGAACAGCAGCAATAGTCGCCGCATATGACCTATAGAAGAATTCTAAGGAATGTTCCGCATCTGTTTTTTGACATCGACAACCAATTCCCGATGTCGATCATTATTAGAGTCTTCCAACAGTGCTTTTTCTCCCCAATGAAGTGCATTTGGAAAATCCTTTTGCTGGCGGTATTTTTCCGCAATGGCATACAGCACATGCTGCAGTGGTGCATTCCTGCTTCCAGGTGGAATGTCCAGTACCTTTTTAAAATCGGCCACGGCAACTTCGTGATTCTTTTTAACCGTATAACAACTTCCCCGGCCGATAAGGCTCTCCTCATCATACGGGTCCATTGTCAAAGCGCGCGAGTAAAACATAATCGCGTCGTCGATCCGTCCTTCGATTTCGGAAATCTTGCCCAGATAGAAATAAGGGTTATCACCATCCTCGTAACGATAAGCAGGGTCTATCTTAACAACTGCCTCGAAGGCCAGGACAGCACCCATTCCGTCTGGTTTGTTGAAACATCTTAAACCTTCATTAAACCAATCAGTCGCAGAAAGTTGTTTACTATCTTTGTCCATTATATACCTCGTTATAACGTGAAGTTCACCGGAAGCTTTGGAGCGCAGCGTAAAAGATTTCCGGTGGAACGTCTTGTGTACGCCCGGCACGGGCGTGAACTTATGGGGTGAAAGTCCCCTATACGTGAGTCCTGTTAACATATGTTTTGTTAACACAAGTATTAGCCGAAAACAAGGGCGGAACCGCGAGGG
>JAQICW010000392.1 GCA_027858355.1 Desulfobacula sp. | reverse complement strand
AGCCAGAACTATATAGCTTGCAGTGACAGGAAGTCCCATGCCAAGCACCAGGGAGGCACCGCCTATCAGGAGAATGGCAAGAACCTTTATACCATAACTTAAGTCAATGACCAGGCTGGAGAACTTAAGCCCCATGCCCGTGAGACCTACCATGCCTACTATGATTCCAGCGGCTGCACATGCCACTGAGACCATAACAGCGTTTTTTGCTCCGTTTTCAAGGGCCTTAATAATCAATTTAAACTCTTTTGCGCACAATCCGACAAGGCTGGTTTTATTTTTGCGCTTCACGGCCCAGCGGATAAAATTTGCAATAATGCTGATAAAAAGCGTGCTGACTACGGCAATAAACCCGGCCATCATGGGGGAATAATTAGACAAGAGAACATAGATCAATATCAGGACTGGAATAATAAAATGCAGCCCATTTTTAATCACAGTCATGACCTTGGGCAGATTTTCTTTTGGCTGACCTTTTAAACCGTATTTCTTGGCTTCATAATGAACAAATATCAAAACGGTAATATAATACATGATAGCCGGTACCAGAGCCACTTTTATAATGGTCAGATAGCTGGTATTGGTAAATTCGGCCATTAAAAAAGCCCCGGCTCCCATAATGGGCGGCATAAGTTGCCCCCCAGTTGAGGCAGCTGCCTCAATGGCCCCGGCCACATGGGAACGATACCCCACCTTTTTCATCATTGGTATGGTAAACGAGCCTGTGGCAACTACATTGCCCACGGCAGAGCCGGAGATTGACCCCATAAATCCGGAAGCAACCACTGATGCCTTGGCAGGGCCCCCTGAAAAACGACCCGTAAGGGCATAGGCCAGATCAATGAAAAATGCCCCGCCCCCCGTGGTTTCCAGGATGGCCCCGAAAAGAACAAAGACAAAAACAAAGGTGGCTGCCACACCAATGGGCAGCCCGAAAATTCCTTCCGTGGTAAGCCAGAGGGTGGTGGCAATCCGTTCAATACTGTAACCTTTGTGGATAATCAGTTCAGGCATATAGGGCCCAAACATGGCATAGGCAATACTGATGGCACAAATTCCTGTCATAATAAACCCTATGACCCTGCGACAGGCTTCCAGCACCAGAAGCGTTCCAATAATACTGACAATCTTGTCCTGGATAAGCCAGTCTCCCTGGCGTTCAAAAATGGCAGTAAGGTTATTGCAGATATAAAAGGTGCAGTATATGGACAAGGCCACCAGAATCCAGTCCAGAAAAAGGGCAAAAGAAAATTTATCTTTTCTCAACTTTGGAAAAGCAGGTTTAATTAAAAACGTCAGGCTGAGAATGGCCCCCAGATGGATGGACCGCTGAACCAGGGCTGTCAAAGCAGCCAGGCCTGCCGTATAAAGCTGGTAAAGGCTCAGGCTCACGGCAATTGCCATGATGATCCATGCCGTTATTTTCATCAGGGTTTGATTGGCATCTGCCAAATCAAAATTTTCTTTAGAATCCTTTTCTTGTACTGATGTAACTTGATCAACCATTTATTTCCTCTGAATATATTTATTTAGCTATTTTAGGATCTGTCTTGTCAGAACCCCTAATAGATCTCCATATTTGATACAGCATGCTCCTGGGTTGTCCGGAAAACCTTACTGCCTTGTGGGCAATTGTTTCAGAAAGATTAAACCGCTTGTCCCTCCAGATAATGGTATGGTCAACTCCAGGGCTTCCCACCCTTAATATGAAATCACCCGTTGGCATGTGCATATCTGTAATAGCTTCATAAACACCTTTTTTTACCTTCCGTCCCACTCCAGGCATTTGGCCCATACCTGCACCAAATTTTTCATAGCGCTCCTCTTCAATATAGATATTGCCTTTTTTATCCATACTGTGCTCTTCCCAGATAGGGGCATTCTCAACGGAGTGGTAATAATGAAGGGTAAACCTCTCATTGGGTTTAAGGGGCAGGACAAGCACGGATTTTTTTTCTTTTACCAGGGTAATATGAAGTTCCTGACCACCAGGAATCAGCCAGGCAGTCAGGATCAATGATAAAACCAGGCCAAGCACACAGAAAATAATAATTGAACTCGACCTGGTCATTTTTTATTCACCCTAAGGAATCAGCCGTGCAGGTACGGCAATATTCTTTTCCTTCAAGTACTTGATTGTGCCCGGATGTAATGGAATAGGCGCATACTTAACTGCATTTTCAGGTGTGGTAAAAGCAGCCAGAGGATGAATCTTAACCAGATAATCGTTATGTTCATACAGCGCCTTAACCAGGTTGTAGACCAAATCCGTATCCAGAGATTTCTGAGCAATTATTACATTCATTACCCCGATTGTAGGTACGGGTTTGTCAACGCCTCTATATGCGCCGCCGAACAGATCTACTGACGTGTAAGCCTTGTTGTACGCAACGATCTTTTTTGTTTGCTCTGGTGTGATCTCTATAACGCTGATATCATGGGTAGTTGATAAATCCAGAATAGAGCTGGTGGGTGGTCCTACACACCAGAAGCCTACTTCAATTGTACCGTCTCTCAAAGCGTTAGCCGTTTCAGTAAATGAAAGTCGGCTGTCTTTATATGAGTCCAGAGGAATTCCTAATGCCTTGAACATGGCTTCAGTCATAAAATTGGTACCACTGCCAGGACTTCCAGTGCTGATGTTTTTCCCTCTGACCTGCTCAATGTTGGTTATGCCACTCTTTTTCAGAGTAACCACATGCATAACGTTTGGATACATAATGGCCATTGAAAGAATGTTGTGTTTTTTGCCTTTGAATTTTGACAGCCCTTCATATCCGGCTATGACAGAGTCAGCCATAACCTCACCAATCACGGTTTCTCCTTTATGGGCCAGTTTTACATTCTCAACACTGGCACCAGTTACTTCGGCAACTGCCTTTACCCCTTTTACATACTTTGACCAGATTTCAGCCACACCGCCGCCGTATGGATAATAAACACCACCGGTTCCACCGGTTCCGATACTGACAAAGGTTGTCTTTGCAATTGCAGTCCCTGTGAAAACCAGGGCTAAAAATAGAATGGATAGAATAATATGAGTTCGTTTCATTGGGCAAATCTCCTTATTAAAATTAGATATTACTTGCTCATGGTTTTGATGATCAGATCGATTTTTCCCGGTGCCGCAATCATACCCTTGACCGGATATGTGAACTTTGCAATCGCTCCTGGTTTTATCAAACCTTTTTTGGTTTTTCGGGGAAGTAGTCCACCCACGGCCTTGCCATTTTCAAGAAAGATATTGACCTTGAATCGCTGGTCTTCATTACTGATATTTTTAACAGCTACATAAAAGTGAAGTGTATTTGCACCGCCCCATTTTTTAATAACACATGAAAAATTTTCCAAAGCAGCTTCAGGTGCAATTATCTTGTTTAAATCTGAATCTTTGGCACAGGAAAAGACTTCTCCTGGTTTTGGAGTTGCTGTCATACATCCGGTCAGGGCAAGCACCCCTGCTGCGAAAATTAGTAATAACCATGAAAATTTAATTTTACTTTGATTCATAAGATTCTCCTTTTTAAA
>JAQICW010000334.1 GCA_027858355.1 Desulfobacula sp. | reverse complement strand
CTTGTAATACTAATGTGGGATTAAGAATGCGAAAAATTAATTGCCCAATTTTAGATGATAACAAGCATAAAGCTGAGATAATAAGCTTTGGATCTTCTTCATATGGAAAGATAGAGGTTCCTGCAGTTTCAAATGTTGCGGTTTGAGGCAATATCCTAAATCCAATATTTTCACTTGATGTAATTCTACCCCAAGTAATCCCATCACGATACCAATAGTCCTCGTTCAATAATCTTGCAACTTTATCTTTAGAATAATGCTCTCTAATATCTTTATCCCAATTTATTAAATGAATAATATTGCCATACCATCTACGGAATTCACCTCCTTTTGCACAAAAGAGCCATTTTGAATTTCTATTTTCCTTCGTTTGAACTGAGTCTGATCGAACTTCCCAAAAATAACGTAAATATTTATCATTATTACCCGTTTTATTAGCACCATCAGAAAATAATTTCGTTGATAATGGTGGGTATTTATCAAATATCGCAATAATTTTATTATTAACCCAATAGGCAATTTGCCTACCAGGAATCTTCTTAAATTCTGATGAAGAAGCTCGATAGAACCATTCACATTTAGGGTTTTTTATAGCTTCAAGAGTCTTTGGACCTTGATTTGCTGACCCCCGGAAGTCTGACAACCGTACATAGCCACCTTGAAAATCGGGATGATAATCATTTTCGACTGTGAAGGTACAAATAGGAACAGTAGCACCATCAAAACCAGAATATTCAAGTTGTACTAATGATGTAATAGTTTTGTTATTAATTATAAATATGCGTAATTTCTCGTAAGATTTAATAAACATCCATACAAAAGGTGACATAAAACCGAGTTGCCCTTTTGGTAAAGCAAGCTCAGTGTTACGTACCATAAATGCAGAAAATAAATCAGACTTCACATCGGAGAAATTATCTTTTAACCACTTTCCCAATCGCCCATTCATCCCCTTGCCTCCCATATATGGGGGATTAGCAATAACAACGTGGTATTTAGGACTAAGATAATCAGCTTGTTTGAGTGCTTTTAAAACTCTTTTATGGATTCCTTGAAGAAATAGATCATCGTTAATTTTTTTATCTTCCAATAAAGAAGAAATATAATTTACATCTGTTAGCGATGGACGGATTAGAGAACCAAAATTATCTGCTTCTTTGAAATCATAAAGTAAGGTTTGAAAATCCATGGTAAGAAGATCACGACCAACTTTATCCATATAATTTTTTACTTCATTGCTTTCAAAATCAATATTCTCAAGAACACAAATGTTTGGTTTTTCAGATTTTCTAAAAAAACGACGATATCTTTGGCGACCTTTCATAAAAAGAGCAAATGCAGCAAGTTCTCCAGCTCTTTCATCAATCTCAATCCCAAATAAATTCTTTTTTAATATCAGCTGTGGTATTTCAGGCGCTTCATACCCTTCTTCTTCATATATTGAATAAAGGATATCAAAAGCATAAACTAACATGTGTCCAGAACCACATGCAGGGTCACAGATTTTTATTTCTTCTGGTGAATCTACCTTTAAAAAATCAGCTTCTGTCTGTCCTGGTTTAATATAATATTCCATCTTATCAATAAGCTTGGAGTTCGGATTATTTAACATCCACAAGCGTCCAAGGGAATTCTCTACAAGATATCGGACAATCCAGTTAGGTGTAAAAAGTTGTGTGGCTGCTGGTATATCCTCCGGTGTTACTTTTTTATTCTTCTTAAGCCCAGCAAACACCTCGTCTTTTTTTTCAGAGATATAAAACTGGTAAAGCCAGCCGATAACTTCAACATCTGCACATGCTTCTTCAGAAAGGGCCTCACGGGTAGCGGTCAAAATTGAACTGTCCGATAACAGGTCATCAGGCATCAAAAGTTCTGTGAAGTCTGCAATCTTTTCAAACAGGAAAGGCATAATGCTGTTGTAATCGTTACAAACCGCTACCAACAACATTCGGTATGCTTCTTGCTGTGGTTCAGGGCTTGGAATGGTTTCATTCAGAAGACCGAATACTCTGTCTTTATCTATTCTCAATCCAGCATCAATATGGCCCTGTTTTGCTTCCATTAATATTTCAGGTTGGGAGAATCCTTCAGAAGGAGACACGACGCCGATGTTAGTATATCTGTTTACATCCATGAATCTCAATGCACAGAACCTGTTGAACCAGATGTAAGCCACTTTTTCTATCACCTGGTCCTCGGATGTCCGGGATATTTCCTTTTCAAGGTCTTTGACGGCCTTTTCGTTTTCTCTCCTGGCAGCACTACCAGCATCCAAAACTATGGATAGCTTTGTAGATACCAGTTCTATCAATTGTCTACGTGCATTTTGTGCAAACTGTTTCAGATGAGAAGTATTCAATTTCTATATGCTCCGTTAAAATTTTCTATTATTCGATTCCGTTATACCTGTATCCGTTTCCCATCATTGATTTCTTTAAGTATGGCTTTTTTCAGTACGGATAAATAGTCTTCAACTTCGGATTCATTTTCAATCCAGGCTTTGGTATAATTTACTTCAATTTTTTTAATCCCAACCATTTCTTTAACCGGTTCTTTTTTTTCCGGCTTTACCGGGTCTTCCTTTATCTCCCCTTTTCCAATGTCACTGTCCTCAATATTATTATCATATTCTGGTTTATCCGGTTTGGAGTTTGCCGGTTCAGAAGGCTTAGGTTTAGGGGGCTTTGGTTTCGGCGTACAGAGATAGCTCAATCTACTAAGGATCTTATGATACTCATCATCTTCAAACCGTTGGAGTTCAGCACTGATTACAGCAATCAGAGTCTGATCATTTATTTTTTCAATTTGACTCTCAAAGGGCTTCATCAATTCATCCTGGTCTTCAGTAGATAGTTTTTGAAAACCATCCATGCCGGTTACTTTATTTAACAGGGTCTTTATCTTGTCAGATGCATCATGTTTGGTTGTTTTAAGCTTCTCATCAACTTTATCGGAAACCGTTTCAACCAGGGATTTGACCTGCTGCATTTTATTGTTCTTATAACAAGTGATGTCTTTGAGGATATCAAGAATCTGATCGGATTCATCTCCATCAGCATAGGAAAGGTTATGTTCCTGATGCTTTAAAAAGCTGACTGCATCATCATATATGGTTTTTAAGGGACCGCTCATGAACCTTTGAATCGGATCTACAACCTCCTCTTTCAGATCCAGCAGGCTTTCTTCAATTTTATGCAAGTCTGTTAAGAAGAATGTATAGGGTTTCCCTTTTATTTCATTGAGTGTTTCAATTATTTTGTCCAATTCGGCCAGAAATGGATACCTTTGCTTGTCTGCAACAAGCTGTGATAAGGCATCAATCTTTTCTTTGATGGCTGATGTGGTTTCTTTTCCAAGGGCTTTGGCTTCTGTTGCAGATGTGGGATTGTCAAAGAATTCTTCATAAAATTGTTTCAGACTTCGTATCTGGCCAGCAGTAAAGTCACTTAAGGGTTCAATAACCAGGTTTGCATGACCATGGGTATTCAACAATGCTTTCTCAAGCTGATCGTCTTCCAGGATATTACTGTCGGAATTTAACTCCACCTTTCCTGCTGCACAGAGTTTGGCCAGGATACACAATATGGCCGCATAGTACCAGCCATAGGATTTTTTTTCGAACCGTTCAATCAGGCCTTTGAGAGTGGTCCTGATTCCGTTGGTTTTATTACCCTTAACAAATGACAGCATTTCCTGTTCTGCTTCACTAAGAAGGGAAACATCACCTCCAAAAAGACTTCCACCGTCCTTCAAGCATTTGGAAACATAGCTCTCAGTATATGTAAAATCCTTGAGCATCTTCAGGTTTGGATAGGTTCTGATGATCAGGTCATGGAATCCCTTTATGATTCTTGCCTGGGGATCTGATCCTCCGATATCAACCAGATTTGCATTGATGAATAGTTTTGACTTACCGAGAAAATTTTCAATATGCTGTTTTAGTTCATTATACCGTTCCTGATTCTGGAGGGTTTTGTCCGTTAAGATCCTTTTAATGGATTCCTGCTGGGTAAGGGAGATGTTCTGACGAATGTATTTATTGGTTCTTTCGTACATCAACAGATCCCGCATCATTCGTTCATCCGGGGGTATGATAACCAGAAGTTCATCTCTTCCGGCTGATTGCATGGTCAGGACTTGTTCATTATCCGCATGCTCGTTAAAAGGACTGATGACATGGATCGTCAACTCATATTCCCGGCCAAAGAGCTTGTCATCCATCTTTCTTGAGAATGGATAATCCTGTCCATTTACGTCATATCGTATTTTTCGTAATTTTATAATGGTGTCGAATACTATTTTATAAAGATGTTCATCAACGGCAGAGGATTCGATATCGGTATTTTTTATTTCTTCTTCAACATCCTTTTCTTCATCTGTGAGGAATTCAAACACCTCACCGTTTCTTTGAATGTATGTTTGTTGCTCCAAGAGATTCAGAGCTTCAGTAAGTTCAGTATTCAATTGGTCCATGTTTTTGTTAAATTCATCAAGCATCAGAACTGAGAGATTTCTTTTTGTCGTCTTGAATTCTTTAATATATTTTACAAGGAATAAGGTCTTGAGCACCTGCACTGCAAACTTATTGTCCAGGTGCTTTTCCGCAAGTTGGATAGATCTTTGGATCTGGGCTTTCAGTGCACTTCTGATCCCTTCAAACATGAGATCGAAGGTGGCAAGCTGTCCTATATCATGATCCGAAATCTGAACCGCTACCTGCTGGAACACCCCAAGCATGGATCTTTCTCCAACAGACCTGTGTTTTCCTTCAAATGCATTGTGCATGGACAGGTTCTGGATGGCGGTCTGAAACAGGATGAACTGATAGGGGATAAACGGATAGGTATGGATGAAGTGGTCTTGATCCTTGAAATTTCGGTAAAGTTGTGAGCCGTCAGCAAAATCAAACAGGGTTTTAAAATTATTTACCTGATCGTCATACACTTTGGACAATTTGTGAATCCCAGCATCATTTTTTTGCAGCAACCTTTTCTGGATAACTTCAGCCACATCCGCACTGGTGAGTTTCATCCTGTTCTCGAACCGGGCCTGAATTTTTGAAAAATCATTGCTCTGCTGCTTATTCATTTCACCGACGACCGTATGCACATCCTCCTGGGCTGTCACAATGACCCAGGCCCGTCCACGACTTTTAGTTGCAAGGCTTTCTGCAATGGTTTGAAGATTGGTCATCAGTTTGACATTGTCAGCAACGTATTGGCCAACTTCATCGACAAAGAAATTTAAACGAAAATCTGTTTCTTGGCTTTCAATATAATTGTTAATCTGTTCTGCAAAGTCCTCAATGGACAAACTGTAGTCACTTCGATATTTATCAAGAATGCCTGATACTTCCTGGCCGGTGACTGACCGGTATGCGTCATCAATATGGGATGCAAACCGTTTGGCCCTTATTCTACTCCATTCCCAATCTTTTGAGGATGCTGCTTCGAAGGCATCTTTAAACTTGTCCAGCAGGTTATCCTGATCAAGTTCTCTTTCAAACTGGGCTATATAAGACTGTTTCCCATAATATCCACAGGATTCATCAAAAACTTTAACAAACACCGCCACCAGAGCATCTACCTGAGTTTTACTGATCACATCTGCTTTCTGATCAATATTGAACAGGATACTTTTTGACGGAATGTTAACCGCTCTTTTCAAGTCACCTTTGAGGATCTCATTGTCACCACATTTGGGAAGTATGATATCCAGTACTTTAGCCCCTTCAACCTCACGGTTCTCCATGAGAAGGGCCAGTATCTTTAACAGATGAGACTTACCAGATCCAAAGAAACCGGATATCCATACGCCATTGGCACCGTCATAGTTGTTATAGGCATCAAGAAAAGACTCCAGACGCTTTTCAACTTCATTGGTTAAAACATATTCTTCAGCTTCAAGACGGAGGCTTGCTTCATCATCGACCTTAATGACACCTTCTATGGATCGGTCAACCGGTTTTTTAAATATGGTTTTCAGAGTCATTTTCAGTTCCTTAAATTAAAGCTCACAATGATATATATTAAATGCTCTATAGTATTTGTCGTCATGCAATCTGCCAAACAGATCCAGTGATGCTCCCGATTCCAGTGAATGAGTATATGCCCCGGGAAAAAACATGACCATGGGATGATCTTTGGCTGTACTCTGCAAATTATTTAAAACATTATGGGACCGGATATATGGATAAACTTCACCTACACCGGACATAAAAATAACATCATGGGATTCTTCAGTGATTCTTTTTCCGATTGCAGGTACTAAGGCGGTTTCAATATCCAGAATGGACTGTAGTTCCTCTTTTAATTCTTCTTTTGTCATTTTGGATTCTTCTTCCAGATACCATTCCCAGTCCCCGTTTTCTTTCAAGATCTCAACGGATATGTCATATAAATTTATCTCCAGCACCTGAACACCTGTTTGTGACAGTTTGTTTTTTAACTGTTTCTGCATCCGTTCCATTTCGATGGCTTCAGACGGGCGATATGGGCAAATATAAAAAGGGACTTCTTTTCCAAGCCCCTGCATCTTTAGGAATCTTTCACTGCTGATCAGTGCCTGAAGGTGTTTGAATCTTTCTGGTATCGGCTGTGTTTCTGTATCAAGGGTCATTTTACCCACTCCTTAAAATCTGTATCTGAGACCGGCAGTACAATATACAATTCAGATTTGTCAGAGACCAATGCCCTGGCAACTCGCTTGGTCAATATTGAAGGTAGTATGATGTTCGCTTCTGATGTGATCTCAGCTTCCCTGAGTATCCTGAATAAAACCTGTTTGAGTTTCTTTTTTGTTGAATCTTTGAGTTTTTCCAGTTCTTCATGCCATTCAGCTTTGGTGTCAAAAAAAATAGTATAATCCTCTTCAGTGAGAACGTAATCCATGAGTAAAAACTTTTCTCGAATCACTTCAACAGCAAAGTCACGGATAAAGCTATACCGCTTACAAACAGCAATCCATAATATCTGAAGCTGTTCCTGTCTTGAACCGGTTTGGATAATTTTTAGTTGTTCTGGGGAAAGAAGTTTGAGCCGAGACAGTACTTCACGGCATACCCTTTCAAGGGAATTTTGAGTCCTGGCCTGGAAAAGGTTGGTTTTTAATATTTCTTCCCGGACTTTTGTCCAATCTTTACAGTTTATATGAAGATCAACTGCTGAGACGGCTTCCTGATAAAACAGTCCTCCAACAGTAAAAGACATTCGATATTTTGGTAATAAACTGTTTTTATTATGTAACTCCATTGCTGTAAACTTTCATTCTCCTTTTGAACATACAATACAAAATAATTTTCTACAAAAACTGTTCCAACAGCTTGAATGTATAAATGATACTTATGGAAATTGGTAAAATTGTCAATGTCTATTCCGTGTATCCTCTTTCAGATAAAGGATACTGACCATACCTTTCCAACAATGACAAGATAGAAACACAATTACCACTATCCCTCAGTTATTTTATAAAGGATCTTTTCTTTCTCAATATTCCTGAGTCAATTTGTAGGCCTATTTTTCAGTTCCTCTTCAGCTATGATATTCCAAATAGCAGATTTGGGGGTAGGTCTGGATATTGAAAGGTGGCAATTCATTTTTAACATAAATTACAATTCATTTTTTAGTTCTTTTCAAGCTTTACATAGAGATATATCATAGTATCAACAACTTATGTCAGGGTTGTAGATCCACCCGCCCGAAACTAAAAAATCGTATTTTTCTATAACACTCACGTTATAGTCTTATGCGATTTTTAGTTTTATTCATTTCCCCAAAATACTTCATTATTTAAATCTATTTAAAAAGGAGATTTCTATGAGCACTTGTTTGACGGAATTGGCATGTCCAAAACTGTATTCTGAAAATCTGTTCATCTGTGACTTTTGTCATAGACCGGCAGAGTTTGATGTAGAAGCCACCATTGACGGTGGAGAACGATCAGTATGGTTGTGTGGCAAATGTGACAAAAGCAAACAGATACTTAAAAACTGGGAGGTGATTTCATTATGATCAAAGATGATCTAAAAAACTATTTAAAAGCTGGTTATCCAGCCCTTTGCGTACTAACCCAAGAATCCCATCGTGCAGAACAATTATTAATCTGTGATGACTGGGAATTCTTTGTATGGGACTGTATCCAGGGGATCAGACCTGCTGGTAAAACACAGGTGGTTGACGAGATTAAGGACCCTGTTGAAGCAGTTAACTGGCTTAGCATGTACACTGATACTGTATTGATTGCCAATAACCTTCACCTGTTCCTGGATATCCCTGAAGTTATTCAGGCTATCCAGAACGGTGTGATCCGCTGGAAAGGAATCGGATGTGCGTTGATCATGATAAGCCCAATAATACAAATATCACCAGAGATCGAAAAATACTTTACGCTTATCGATCTTCCTTTACCCGATGAGAGTACACTTATTAATCTGCAAAAAGAACTTTGCACCAGTGTAAACGTCAACATCAACAAAAAAGCAGCCCGTGCAGCAAAAGGCCTTACAGAGTTTGAAGCAGAAACAGCTTTTGCACTCTCATTAATTAAAAAAGGCTATTGTTCAACAAGAATAATCTCTGAAGCGAAATCTCAAATGATTCGTAAATCAGGATTGATGGAGTTCTGGGAACCCGCTGATATAAAGGATGTTGGAGGTTTAGACAACCTTAAGACATTTATCAGCAATCGTTCCAGATCCTATGAATCTGGTAACGAGCATTTGCCGCGCCTAAAAGGAATCATCCTAGTGGGCATCCCCGGAACTGGAAAATCTTTATCATGTAAAGCTACGGCATCCATTCTGGGCTGGCCCCTTATACGATTGGATATCGGAAGTCTAAAATCTTCACTGGTTGGAGACAGCGAAAGACGCATTAGAGAAGCGACCGCTGTCATTGACGCATTTGGTGAAGTCGTTGTGTGGATCGATGAGGTGGAAAAAGCTTTTGCCGGATCTAAAAGTAGTGGTGAACTTGATGCTGGTACAACAGCGAACATGTTCTCACATTTTTTAACCTGGGTCCAGGAAAGCGATACTTCAGCTATCATTATGGCAACTGCAAATGACATTTCAAAACTCCCTCCTGAATTTATCAGGGCTGGAAGATTTGATGCAGTGTTCTTTGTAGACCTGCCAACCATAAAGGAACGTGTAGATATTATCAGAATTATGAATAGAAAATATGGTTCTGATATTCCTACCACCTATGCTCAGAGGCTTGCCGGCTATACTGGTGCAGAGATTGAGCAACTTGCAAAAGATTCTCTTTATGATGGACTGGATGAAGCAATAGCTTCCCTGGTACCTCTTTCCAGAGTCATGCGAGAAGAAATCATTGCGCTTAGAGACTGGGCTAAAAACAGGGCTCGTTCTGCTAATACACTTGAGGACGAACCCAAAGATCAAAGAAAGATCAGACAGTTACCAAAAGTATCTTAAAGGAGATTAATTTTGAGTCATATTTCTAAAATTGAACTTGAAATTCGTGATCTGGAATCATTAAAAGAGGCTTGTAAAAAGCTTGGATTCCAATTCATGGAAAATCAGAAGCATTATACCTGGTATGGAAAATGGGTTGGTAATCAACCTTTACCGGATGGTATCAATGAAGAGGATCTTGGTAAATGTAACCATGCCATCCATATTCCTGCAGCAGTATTTGAAATAGGTGTTGTCCGAAGAGACAATGCTTACATACTGTTATGGGACTCATGGATCGGTGGTGGTCTACAAAAACAAATCGGTAAAGATGCAGGTATTTTAAGACAAAGCTATGCCATTGCATCCGTAAAAAGAGAATCCCGTAGAAAAGGATACCGAATAGTAGAAAAACGTATGAAAAAAGGCGTTCGCCTGTCTCTTGCATTTTAACCTACCATAATCCCCTTCCACAAATCTTTCCAAATACAATCCCGTTAAAAAATCAAATTTTAAACCAGGAGTGTTTCAAGTGAAGCAAATAATTATCGACGTAATGGATGATGGTGAAATAAAGATCGAGACTAAAGGTTTTCAAGGCAAATCCTGCATTGAAGAAGCTCAGTTTCTCAAGGATCTGCTCGGAGAAGAAAAAGCAAGAAATCTTGTTCCTGCATATTACACTAAAAACAAAACAGCAATTCGTAAATATCTGCCTTTGTGTGGATAAAACTAAAGGAGAAAATAAATGGATAATTACAAAGACATTTTTAACCGTGCGTGCCTCATACAACTGTCCAGCAGTGTATGGCAGAGCAGCCGTGTGTTAAACCAAAAAGTATTGGCACAAAAAATTGGTCAGGATAATGAATGGTTGAGAGGAAGAAAATTTCTCATAAATCCAGAATTATTGGGGCCAATTAAAACTGCTGTCCAACAGGCAAGAAAGACGGTGCAAAAGTACTCTCTGCCTTTTCCGATTACAAGCATCTACCTGATTCCCAAAGAATCGTTAGCTATAATCGATGAACGGTTACAGTATTTCAAAGACCGTTTCTGGGATAAGGTACAGGACTTCGAGGCATTGTATGATGTAGGAAGAGAAGAAGCAGAATCCGTATTGGGAGATCTTTTCAATGAATCAGATTATCCTACGGATATTATCCAAAAATTCAAATTCGACTGGCGGTACTTTGAACTGTCCACCCCGGGCAAATCAAAAATACTGTCTCCTGAAGTATATCAGCGTGAAAAAGATAAGTTTACCAGTCTCATGGAAGAGACCCGGGAGCTTGCCATGTTCGCTTTAAGAGAAGAATTTTCTGGAGTCGTCACGAATCTGGTTGATCGTTTGACCAGTGATAATGGCAAACCAAAGGTCATCAGTAGTGGCATGTTTAACAAACTCCATGAATTTCTTGATGATTTTTCAACCAGGAACATTTTTGAAGATGAAAAACTGATTGAACTCACAGAACAGGCTAAGTCTGTTGTATCTGGTGTATCCCCTTATGGTCTTAAGTACAACGAAATCATGCGAAAGAAAATTGCAAACGGGATGACCAATCTCAGTGATGCAATTGCAAATGCCATTGAAGATATGCCCCGGCGAAAACTTCAGATGGCTGTGAATGAATGAACAGATCCTGTCTGAAATAAACCATTAACAACCAATATAACGGGACCACCCGTCCGCTTTTATGGATACGCATCCTGTAGAGTCGTCAGGAACAATTTAGTGCGCCAGGTGGTGAAAGGTGCACTCCCGTTACCATTAAAAAAAAGGAGTATCAAATGAATACAACTATTTTAACCGGCAACCTTGGAGCCGATCCTGAATCATTTTTCAGTGACGGTGGCACCCAGGTGGTATCGTTTTCCATGGCCTTTCGGTCCACGAAAGACAAGACCGATAATTGGGTCAAATGTACTTGTTTCAATAAAACAGCAGAACTTGCAGAAAAATATCTGCATAAAGGCGCTCGTGTTGGCATCACAGGTATGCTTGACCAGGACAAATGGCAAACCAAAGAAGGTGAATCAAGATCAACTTTAAAGCTGATCGCCAATTCCATTGAATTTATCAAAACAGATGGAAGAGGTTTTGAAGATCAGGACGAAACCCCGTTTTGAGGAGGTAAATCATGCCAAAAGATCAAAATAATAAACCCGTACTGGATGAAAGATTTCTTAAAAACATCAAAGGGAAAGATTTTGTCCTGTATTCTGGATTACTTGACTTGGCCCATCAGATTGGAATTCAGTCTATCAGGGTTAAGACAATACAGTATCCCACTAAGGAGAATGGCCTTGAAGCAATCTGTGAAGCACAGGTTGAATCTAAAAATGGAGAAAACTTTATTGAAATCGCAGATGCCAGCCCCCGGAATGTAGCACCACTGGTAAAAGAGCATGTACTACGTATGGCGGCAACCAGGGCAAAAGCAAGAGCACTGCGCGACATGACTAATGTAGGTATAACCTGCTTAGAGGAGCTTGGAAACATTGATGAAATTGAAGATAACAAATCAAATAAAAGCAATAGTGCATCAAGCACCAGGTCAGTTAAAAAGACTGAATCAAATACTGGAGCCGCTGATGGAAAAAATCAAACTGCAGGCAACCAAAAGAAAACTGAAGCTGCCCAAAAGGAGAAAAAAGAAAACCCGAAAGAAAAACCATCTGAAACAACCGTCTCCCCAGACGGACCCCAGATGAGTGAAGCCCAGAAGAGAGCGATTCTCAGTTTAGGAAAGAGAAGAGGCCTATCAGAAGAAGATCTGACTAATTTGTCCATAGAGACATTTAATATCAATTTCGAATATCTGGATTCTTCCAGTGCTTCGGTCTTTATCAGAGATCTTCAGCAGGCAGCTTAATTCCAACCACTAACAATTTACAATCAGGAACAAGGGCGTACGCTATTGGTGCGTCCTTTTCCTGAATCATATCAATTTCAATATAGAAAGGTAATTGTATGAATATTACAGAATTAAGAAAAAAACCGCATTTATCGGTAAGCTCTGTCAATTCTTATATTGACTGTGGATTGCAGTATAAATTTTCAAAGATTGAAAAACAAAAACCTGATTTCCTATCAGACAACCTTGTATTCGGCTCCTGTATCCACAGGATTCTTGCTGAATTCAACCAGGAGAAGATGATGGGAAACATCCTGTCATCTGATGAACTGGAAGGAATGTTCAGAAATGACTGGGAAAAATCAGCACAAGGCAACGATGATATTCAATACTCCAGAGGAAAAAGTTACCGGGTATTATTAAATCAAGGCATTAAACTCATTGCAGAATTTATAAAAAGTGTCCCTGAAAATGATAATACCATCGTAGCTATTGAAGAACCTTTTACGTTCTGTATCGAAGGAATAGATATACCGTTGATCGGTGTCATGGATCTGGTTGAAGAAGATCCTGATGGAACATTAATTATTACAGATTATAAGACTTCAAAAAGAGCCATGGCCATCAGCGAAGTAGATAAGAATTTTCAACTGACAGTTTATTATACTGCTGCCAAAGCGAATGGATATGCTGACCGGGAGATCCAGCTTAAATTCGATTGACTGATTAAAACTCAAACACCAAAATTTGAACAAGTCTATACCGCCCGGTCCAGTGACCATACAGCCAGAGCGTTGAAGAAGATTAAGCATGTCTATGACGGCATTCTTAAAGGAGTCTTCATCCCTAATGACAATTCATGGAGGTGTTCTGGATGCTCTTACAGATCCCATTGTGACAACTGGTTCAAAAATGAATAAGGAGGTAATCAATGGTCATTAGATTGAATGATCAGCAAAAAGCCGCTTCAGATTTTACCCATGGCATTGCATGTGTCATTGCAGTTCCCGGTGCCGGAAAAACTCTTACCATGAGTCATAGGATCGGCAACCTGGTAAAAAAGGGGATTCCACCAGAATCTATATTAGGGCTAACCTTTACCCGGAACGCTGCACTTGCCATGCGCAAAAAGTTGCAACCGGTGTTGAATGAAAAAGCATCAAGAGTGACGCTGTCCACAATCCATTCTTTCAGTTTGAACCTGTTAAAAAATGAAGGACGATCCTTTGAACTGTTGATCGGTTCAGAACAGATCAAGTTCATAAAAAAGATATTAAAGAAACTGAAAATCAGGAATATTCCATCAGGGATGGTCCTGCGAGAAATCGGACTGGCGAAGAATAATTTAATCACTATTGAAGAATTCAAAGCTCTTTATGATGGCGATGACACAATGATGAAAATTTCCGATGTGTATAATACCTATGAAAATGATAAACACACAAAACTGCTCATGGATTTTAATGACCTACTGGTTGAAACCCTTGCTCTTCTGAAAAACAATAAGGAGGTGAAAAAGAAATATCAAAACACTTATAAGCACACCCTTGTGGATGAGTTCCAGGATACAAATCCTGCTCAACTGCATATTTTAAACGAATTAATTGATACTTTAAACAAAGACAGTTCATTCTGGGCTTGTGGCGATGACTGGCAGTCAATATTCAGTTTTACCGGTGCTAGTGTCGGTAATATTTTAAACTTCAATAAGAATTTTAAAAATTCAAAGCAGTTCATACTGGATATGAATTACCGATCCAGCCCCCAGATACTCGAAGTGTGTCAGAATCTGATCAGTCATAATACCAAAAAGATTGAAAAGACGTTGAGAACGAATAACCCTTCAGGGGATGAAATCGTTATCATTGAGGCTTCAAACGAGGAAGATGAAGGCATACAGATTATCAATGAAATAAAAGACCTGACTGAAGTTGCCGGTTATCAGCACAAAGAGATTGCTGTCCTTTACCGTGCAAATAATTTGTCCCGGGTTATTGAGGACGCTTTGAAACAAAACAAGGTTCCTTATCATATTGAGAACGGGACCAGCTTTTATGAAAGAACAGAAGTTAAAGTATTGCTGAATTATTTGAGATTGATCAATGATCCTTTTTCGGATGATGGGAATGATGCATTAAAAAATGTGGTCAATATCCCCAATAGATACATAGGGCGCAGGTTCATGACAGATCTTGAACAGTTTGCTGAAAAACGAAATGTTAATTTGTATCAAGCATTAAAATCAATGCCGATTGATGTTCCGTACCTTAGAAAATATGTGAAGGAGTTCATTAGTATCATTGATCCTTTGATAAAAAATAAGGATCAGATTGAGCCATCTGAAATGGTGCATATACTCAGGGAGGGTTTGGACTATGACAGATTTATTGCCGAGGATGATATCCCATCTCCTGATGACAGTAAAATTGAGAATATTAACCAGTTGCAGATTGCGGCGAATAAATACACAAATATTCAATCGTTGCTAAATTATACGGATTCTTTCAAGGAAGAACAAAGCAAAGATAAGAATGGTGTGTCTTTAATGACAATACACAAATCGAAGGGATTGGAGTTCCCAGTGGTATTTGTCATAGGCTGGATGGAGGGTGTACTACCAAACAAACAAGGGGATGTTGAAGAGGAGAGACGTATTGGATTTGTATCCATGTCACGAGCGATGCAAAAATTGTATCTTTCGTACCCTCAAAAATATCAGGGTAGATCAATTAAAAAATCACGATTTCTGGATGAGATTAATTTAAACTGAAAAGTTAAACTGGACGGTGGTGTTTACCAATACTGGTAACACTGCCGTTCCAAATATTTTTGTTTGTTGATTCTGGCTATATAAGATAACGGGTTTTTCTATTCCAAGTTTTCGGTTTTATGGAATACTGGATACAAAGCTTAAAAACCAACTAACTGAAAGTTTCATATATAGTACCACCATGAATCAAATCATAAAAATGATTGTGATCTGTTGATATATTTGCACATATCAACAGATCATCGACCAGGTGAAACTCCTATGCCGAATGTATTTGAACTTATAAATATTATAAACCACCACATCAATAATATCTGTTTCACCATAGCTACTTTTAGTCACATTTCAACGACCTTCAACAATCTCCCACATACAAACCTCCTTTCAAATTTTCATTAATAAAAAAAATAGTTGCTCCTATAGCACCCCAGCTACCTTTTATAACACCGTGGTTTTCCGTCCCTGCTTCACAACAGGTTTGGCTTTATACTCTTACCCTCAAGAATATAGCAAAAAACATGCCATGTACTTACAATCTCAATAAGCTTGATATCATTGAGTTCTCAAGTGTACAGGTAATATTTTCTACGAAAAAATGAGAACAAATGTGACAAATATTGACAAATATTGACAAATATTTTCCAAAAAAAGTTAAACTGGGCGGTGATGTTGACCAACACATGGCGACAGCGATACTGCTGTTCCAAATATTTTTGTAATTTTACCTTACATAATTCGATTAGTGATATGCTTTTTGAAAAGTAAATCCGATGAAATGACTGAGAAAATAATTTTTCTGTTGGTGAGCCGCTGGAACAATAAAACACCCAGTTAGACAACCAAACCTAATCTGAAAAAATCATTATTTGATACCCTCCAGATCTAAAAAGATCGAAATAAAGTCTCACAAATAGACCCGTTAAGACTAAAAAAGAAACACCCTGTTGTAAAATAACCGGGGAGGGTTGTGTCTTGTGCTTCTCTCTTGTTCAAATCATCGTTTATCCTGGTAAAATTGAACGGCTGGGATTGTTCAGCCATCTTCTATCATTTATCGGTAAAAAAAGTGCCACCCCAGAGTCAGTATAATACTGCGCATCTGAGGTGGCTATTTTATTTCCCGCTCCATCAAACTCAAAGATCATGGAGCCTTACCAGTGAGCCTCCTGAAGTATACTTTTCTTGGTATGGAATAAATCCATATCATTCAATTAAAGGAGGATATATATGTCCAAAGAAAAAACAGGCTTTAAAGAATGGGCACCCAACTCAGCAAATTGCTGCACCGGGTGTGACAACAATTGCCGTTATTGTTATGCGAAGCAAATGGCGATCCGGTTTAATCAAGTCACAGAAGAAGAATGGGCGAATACCAGAATTCGACAAAAAGATGTTAACAAGAATTGGAGGAAACGAGAAGGGGTTATTGGATTTCCGACATCACATGATATTTTACCCTCCAACATTGATGAATGTATCATCGTCCTGGATAAAATTCTGACTGCTGGAAACGAAGTAGTCATTGTATCAAAACCCAGGTTAAATCTGATGATTAAACTGAGCGAATCAATAAAAAAATATCAGGGGCAAGTGCTGTTCCGGTTCACAATCGGAGCCATGGACAATATGAAACTATTGTTCTGGGAGCCAAATGCCCCGATTTACGAAGAAAGGAAGGCTTCTTTAAGCTATGTCAAAAGCATTGGATTCAGGACTTCAGTAAGCATTGAGCCCATGATTGATCCACCGGCCACCGTAGAACTTGTCAATGATTTAATGCCGTTTGTCACCGAAGATATCTGGATTGGGACAATGAATCAAACCGGTCGACTGAAGAAAGGTGCTGACGACCGACTTTTGAGGGAAATCCACCGAATTGAGGCTGAGCAAGGAACTTCCCGTTTGATAATGCTTTATCAAAAACTGCAGGACAACCAGATGGTCAGATGGAAAGATAAAGCACGGAAAAAGATTGAGAAAGGCTTAAACATTTCAATTCAAATCCAGAAATGATCCCCCCTAAGTGCTCCATGGAATGCGGTTTCCATGGAGCATAACATTTCAAATTTTCAATTATACTCTGCTTATTTGATGGACATGAGAGTCCATTATCCCAATTAATCTCTATAAAAGAGGAGACTTAGAAATGAGTATAGAAAATTTTTCTGACATCCAGCCCTACACCACAAAGGTTCCATTTTTCCTTTCCACTGGCGCAGTTGTCGTAGTTGATGACTCGAATGTCCATGAAGGTGTTGAATCTTTCACAAATCTATTATTCACCATTGTCATGGAACACTTCGAAGAAATCTTGCATCAATCAAAGAGTGCCCCTGGCAATAACGTCGATTTCAGTATCTATGAACGCGAAATTGATCACATTATGGTAAATCTTGTTAAAGACCATTATGGTTTCTTGAAATGGATTTTGATGCATTTGGTGGCTGACAAGCTTAACTTTATAATCGAGAGTGTTAGAGAGAGCCAGGAAAAAAAGCAGGCATAGTCTCACTGAATTTAATTTGATTTGAAGAGTGGAGTATTGCAAATGCCGAATGAAATGAAATATCAATGCTTTTCTCCACTCTTTTCTTATATACGTTTTTTTACACAAATAAAAAATCAATCAGCATTTGATTCCAATTTATCCACTAATATAGCGCCGTGCATGGGAAAACCACTCGGATTGTTTTCTATATGTAACTTTATTATAGGGAGTAGCCGTCGTGAGATATCCCTTTTCCAATTTTTTGTAAAAAATTGTATTTCTTCTTTATTGTCTTCTTTGTCGCTGTAAAAAAGAGTCTGAGCGTCCAGGTATTTCAAATACTTATAACGGCCTTGTTTTTTTTGTGATTCAAAATATTCTATAAATTCATCATCATCTGTTGATTTGACGTTTATTATTTCATCCTTTTTTAGGTAATCATACCTCTTGGAATAATTTTTGAGTTCAAGAGATTTTTTTCTATCTTTCAAAATTCTGCCAAATGCGATTATCTCTTCTATTGCTTCTAACAGCAGTGGTTTCATTTCTGATGGTACATGACATCCGTCGGTATCTTCAATATCTTTTATGATCTCTTCGATTACAATCAAATTGATTTTTCTTCTTAAGGAATAAACCGCGTTAAAATAATTCTGATATTGTTTGAATATGTCAAAATAGGTTTCTGATTTTGTCACCTTCTCCATGAACTCATTAAATCCACCAATATTTTTTTCAACAGAATTGACTATATTAATTGGCAGGTTATCAAATTTTTCGATTACCACATCATAGATGGCAATGATTTCATCAATGATATTGAACAATAAAGAGCATAGATACTCATCAGCATTTTTCACTCCATGCAAATCAAGGTCGCCATAAATGGAAGTATCATAATCAGAAAAATGTGTTGATTCATTTACAATGGAAAGCCAGTTTAAGGAAATACTGACAAAGTGATATGCAATAAGATTTCCTTGGACATAATTAAGCAAGTTCTCATCAATACCTAATTCTGGAATATCGAATTGAGTTTGATCTGTTTCAAGATATGAAATAAGCGCAAAGCAAAACATATTATATTCGAATAACAGTAGAATAAGTTTTTCAAGGTCATCATCATCGAAATGGGCAATTGACATTAACAGAAGAAAGTTACTTTTTCCGAAAATATTGGAAATAACACCAGACAATTCTTCATTTAATTTTCTTTGGTTTTCATGGATCTTTAGATCTGTATTGTCCTTTTCTGAGCAGCAGTCACTTTCACCAAATTCAAATTTTAAGATGTCCATTTTTTTTAAATCATTAGCCATTCTATCCTGGTTTATGGTTGCCCCTAATGTGCACGCCAAGACTCCAGGAAAAGTTAACAGTAAAGAAACATTTTTCTTTGTAAGCCCTTCAACATTAAATTGTTTTAGACCACTGCCGGAATCTGATAACGGAAAAATCTCATCATGTACATTTTTGAATCGATTAAATACTTTTGGACCTATCATCACTTATGCCTCCACCCAAACCTCAGGAAAATTGAAAAAAAAATTGTTTTTAATGCTCTGCATTATAATGGAAACTGACTATTCTTTCAACAGTTTACGTTGCGACACAGCATTCCATTTATATTTGATTCTTTTATCAAGAATTAATTTTATCCCGTAACTTTCCAGCACATTTAAATGTTACCACCCTTCTTTTATCCAACACCATATCTTCACCTGTAGCGGGATTCCGTCCTTTCCTGGATGCTTTATCATTGACCTGAAATTTCCCAAACCCAGAAATCATAACATCTTCTCCCGATACCAAGGTCGATTTAATAATTTCAAGAAGGTTTTCTAATGTATCTTTTGCTTCTGATGGTTTGATATCAATTGTTTCTGATACTTTTTCAATAATCGTTGTTTTGGTACAGGCCACTGTGATTGTGCTCCTATTTTTCTTTATTACTGACAAGTCTTTTCCCTACTTCATTTATGGTATCCAACGGGATATTGTCAAGATCTTGATCACAGTCACAGGACCTTGTCTCTTCCAACCACAATCAAAAGATTGTCCCCGGGGACAAAATTGAAAATATCAAAAGATGAAACTATTCATAAATAGACTGCATGGACTTAATATTTTCTTTAACTTCTCCAATCAACCGTACTGGTTTCAACACTTTTGCCTCATTTCCGAATGATAGAATCCAGGTTATTAATTCTGATTCAGAAGAAGTTGTGAATATTGAGATTCCCTGGTGTCTTTGATACCCCCGAAGAGACTCGTTAACTTTCATATAAAAGTTAACCAGGCTTCGTTTACATTCCTGAAAAAATTAAAATATATTAATATCGTTG
>JAQICW010000314.1 GCA_027858355.1 Desulfobacula sp. | reverse complement strand
TTTCAGGAGTAAGCCAGATATCAATACCTTTTGGATCCAGGTCTTGATCATATCCAATGGTCTTAATATCATCAACAGAGTCTATAATCCCTTCACCAAGACATAGCCCGACTGCATGAAAAATTTCTTCTCCGGGTGTTCTCATCACCACTGAATATGGTTTCTCATCAATATGAATCAAAAGGGGTTCCTCTCCAATCAATTCAAGAGTGCTGGTCTGGCAGTCTCCTTTTTCACACCATAGCGCTTGATAAAATTCAGTATGTTTTCCTGCACTCAATTGTTCTTAGCTCCTTGATCTATTAAGTTTGGTCACCATCTGATGCATTCACATAGTGCCATTCAGAAAAAAGAGACCTCATTCCCTGTGTATTAATCTTTACCTGGGGGAAATGCAAGAGATTGGCTAAGAACAAAGGCTGCCTGAAGATACGATGTCGGGCAGAGCGGAAAACATTCCTTGCAGTCATTGCACTCTTTTGCAGCTATTTGTGGTATAAAACTGATCTCTTTGTTTATCCCTCTGTCAACAAACCCGATGGCATTCTTCTTTGCAACCTCGGCACAATATCTGACACACAGGCCGCAGTGGATGCAGAAGGAAGGATCTTTTTCATACCGGTCCCTGTCAGCGCCATATTCCTTTGCCAGTTTTTTTAATTGGGGTGAATCCGGGGCATGGGCCATCAACAGCTCTATAATGGTTTTGCGGATTCTATCGACTTTCTCAGTCCGGGTCCTGACAATGATGTTTTCTTCTACTGGGTAAACACAGGAAACAACGAGCTTTGTCCAGCCCTTAACTTCTACTTCTACGATACAAAGCCGGCAGCCCCCGAAAGGTTCCAGTTTTTCGTGATGACAAAGGGTTGGTATGAATATCCCCGCACCTTGGGCTGCCTCAAGAATTGTCATCCCTTTGGTGGCCTTCACTTGCCTTCCATCAGTCTCAAATTGGATATCACTCATTTTTACTTGCTTCCTTTTGGGCTTTCTTTTGAAGGGCTCTTTTTGGTTATCATTCTTTTTTCTTCAGGAATATGCGCTGGAACAGGCTCACCAGATATCTTTGTCACTGCACCAAATTTTGCAGGACAGACTTCAAAGCAGGTTCCGCACTTTGTGCATTTATCCTGATCAATGATATGAATTTTTTTCTTCTCCCCGTCAATGGCCTTTGCCGGACACTTCTTAAAACAAATCCCACAGGCCATGCATTTGGCAGGATCAATATAGAATGAGATCAGTTCCTTACAGGACAACGCGGGACAGCGTTTCTCTTTTATATGGGCTTCATACTCGTCTCTGAAGTAGCGCAGGGTGCTCAAAAATGGATTCGGAGCACTCTTGCCCAGGGCACACAAAGAGGCTTCAACAGCTGTCTCGGCCAATTCCTCTAAAATCTCTATGTCTCCTTCTTTCCCTTTTCCTTTGGTGATATTGGTCAGTATTCTGTGCATCTGACGCAGTCCCTCCCGGCAGGGAACACATTTTCCACATGATTCCTCTGTCAAAAAGTTGATGAAATATCTGGCAACATCCACCATACAGGTATCTTCATCCAGGACGATCATGCCGCCTGAGCCCATCATTGAACCGGCCTTGGTGAGTTCGTCAAATCCAACCTGCAGGTCCAGTTTATCTTCGGGGATACATCCGCCCGAAGGTCCGCCAGTCTGCACTGCTTTAAACTTCTTGCCATTGGGAATACCACCGCCGATTTTGTAGATAATATCTCTCAGGGTCATGCCCATGGGTACTTCAACTAGACCTGTATTGGTGATCTTCCCCACCAGGGAAAAAATCTTGGTTCCCTTGCTGGATTCCGTTCCAATCCGGGTAAACCAGTTTGCACCTTTATTGATAATATGGGGTACATTGGCCCAGGTCTCAACATTATTCAATACACTGGGTCTGTCCCACAGGCCCCGTACATTGGAACGGACATATTTGGGCCTGGGTTCTCCTACTTTACCTTCCAATGATGTCATCAGTGCTGTTGATTCACCGCAGACAAAGGCACCTGCTCCCTGGTGCACAATGACCTTAAAATCAAAGCCTGAACCCAGGATGTTTTTCCCAAGCAGGCCGTATGCCTCGGCCTGTTTTATAGCAAGATTTATATTCACTACTGCCAGGGGATATTCCTGTCGAACATAAAAATAGCCTTCGTGAGCACCAATGGCATATCCACCAATGATCAGGCCTTCTAAAATTGAATGAGGATTTCCTTCAAGAAGTGCTCTGTCCATAAATGCCCCGGGATCACCCTCATCTGCGTTAACGATGACATATTTAATGGGTTCAGGAGCATTTCTTGATCCTTCCCATTTTCTGCCGGCAGGAAAACCCGCACCACCGCGGCCTCTTAAGTTTGATTTTTTGACTTCTTCTAAAACATCTATATCCGTCATCCGGGAAAGCGCTTTGGTTAATGCAGAATACCCATCCAGAGCCAGATAGTCATCAATACTCTTGGAGTCGATCTTGATATTGTTGCACAGGACGGTTCGTTCCTGGGCCTTATAAAAGGAAATATCCGATTCATGGATGGCTTTTTCACCTGTGACAGGATCTTCAAACAACAGACGTTCAACCACCCTGTTCTCTTTTATGGTCTCAGAAATAATTTCAGGGACATCTTTGGCCGTTACCCCAAGATAGCAGATCTCCTCGGGGTATATCACCACAACAGGTCCTCTTTCACAGAATCCGGGACACCCCGTTCCTTTGGTGTCCACTTTTGCAGACAGGCCCTGTTTTGCAATCTCAGCTTTAAATGCTTCTATGACTTCATCTGCACCCGAAGCAATACAACCGGCACCCGCGCATATTGAAATGCAAGGTTTTTTTGGATCTCTTCTGGATAATATTTCCTGCCTGAGACTCTCTAACGCTTCAGGCGAATTTAACTGCACCATAATTTTCCCCTCCGCATATAATTTTAACACTTCTGATGTTTTGACAGGTGACATTTTACCGTGAACCTTCCCATCGATATCCACAAC
>JAQICW010000416.1 GCA_027858355.1 Desulfobacula sp. | reverse complement strand
CCAGGAAAGATAAATTGAAAATGAAAAAAAAAGGGAAACAGAATTAAAGCATAAAATAAAATTATATGAAGACCTTATAAAAAACTATGGTGACAAATACAAGGAACAGGTCTGGCAGGCTATCTGTATGGATTTCCCTTTGCTTACCGCCGGGGTGAAACCTGGGGATATATCCACATTAAGGCAGGCCTCATCTTTATATAAAGCAGGAGCTATCTGGATGGATCCTGTCACGGGCATGGAGTTTGTCTTGGTAGATGCAGGGTGTTTCCAAATGGGCAGCCACTCAAGTGGCGATGATGAAAAGCCGGTCCACAAGGTCTGCGTGGATGGATTCTGGATGGGAAAATACGAGGTGACCCAGGGCCAGTGGCTAAAGATCATAGGTTCCAATCCTTCAAAGTTTAAGTCAGGGGATGATTATCCGGTTGAGCAGGTGTCCTGGAATGATGCGAAAACGTTTATTTCCCAGCTTAACCAGAGGTCCGGCGCAGGTTTTTCCCTGCCCACGGAAGCCCAGTGGGAATATGCAGCCAGAAGCCAGGGAAAAGATCAGGAGTATGCCGGTGGAAATGATTTGGACCGTGTTGCATGGTATGACGGCAACAGCGGGAACAAAACCCACAGGGTGGGTACAAAAACCCCCAACAGCCTTGGTATATATGATATGAGCGGCAATGTCCGAGAGTGGTGCGAGGATGTTTACGATGAAAATGCATATTCCAGACATGCACGGAATAATCCTTTGATAACCTCGGGCGGTTCCAATCGCGTGCGCCGTGGCGGCAGCTGGGACAATGATCCCGGGTTCCTTCGGTGTGCCTACCGCAGCTGGGACAATGCGGGCTACTCCAGCAGCGGCCTGGGCTTCCGCCTCATCAGGACAGATTAAATTCTGGTTTTTCCCTTTTTTACCTTTTGGAAAAATCTGGCCCGGACTGTTCATGGGTTTATAGCATCAAGATTAAAAAAGCCTTTTGCCTCTATTGTGAATCAGGTCTTTGTATCTGGTTTTTCTTTTTTCCTTTAAAAAACTATTCTCAATGAGTTTGCTCCAGATGATTTGTGCTTTTTCAAGGTCTGCCAGGGTTCTGCTGATAACTTTGACGGTAAGACCCAGTCTGTGACTGCCAAAATAATTGATAAGATCTTGTTTTTTTATCCGGTTCTTTTTCCCGTTTAAAGGTAAAGCAAGTTCTTCTGTCGGGTCGGGAAGTACAATACTTGTATTTAAAAGGTCATAGGAAGGGGACAGGGTGATGATATCCTTATTGCGGATAATGGAAAAATTTTTCAGATGCATGTCTTCATTGCCCACAAGGAAGCAGAAAAGGACTATTTTGAACAGTTTGAGTTTTTCAACAGCAGGAAATGTACAAAATTCATCTATTATTTTTACAACCTGCTCCATGCTGGAATTGTATTTTGTGTCCCTGGTCTTTCCTGCGAGCTGGGCAAAATCTTCGGCATGGGTTTTCTGGTTGCGCAAACTCCTGTCAAATCTTCGTATGAAATAGGTCAGTTCATTGTCCCGGCCATAGATCATTCCATGTAATGGAACCTCTATTCCTGCAATGGCAGCCATTCGCATGGTAAGGTCTTCATTCTCAGGAACCTGTTCAAAGTCCGATATCTGGGGTTTTAAAATATAATGTCCGCCTTTGTTTACAATTTCAAATATTTGTTTTTTGATATTGATACGTGCGGATAATTTAGGCTGGACACCCTGGATGGATATTTTCCCTGCTCTGGCAGAAGCCTCCTGTCTTAATTCCAGGGAAGAAAAAGGCAGGTTTTCAAGTCCAATTAAATTTCGCGAAAGAAGTTTTAAACCTTTTGGGGAGTATAAACCCTCACAAAAAGCATAGGTTATGGGGCAGCAGTTCATAAGGCCTCTTTAACCGTTACCGCGCCCACAGTATCTGCTCCTGCGTGAACCATCTGGCTGAATTTATCATTTTGGTCAAGTTTGTTTTGCCTGAGCATGGCCTCAAGCTGATAACCTTCTGGTAAAAGTCCGTCAAAAAAAGGGGGGAAACTATCAAATTCATATTTTTTTTGATCAATGGGCATGGTCAGGGATATGGGATACCCTTTATAACCATCTTCATAAACAAAATGATATTCCCGCCCGAATTTAATTTCAATTAATTTTCCGGCAATCATATTCTGGAAAAAGACATCAGCGGCTCTCATCATTATACCCCTTTAAAAAGCTATCCATTAAAGGGCTTTTAAATTCAATGTTAATGTTCAGTATTTTTAAAATTTTTAACAAATTGTCAAATCCAATACTTTGCCGGCCATTTTCAATCTCATGGATCATGTTTTTGCCAAGATCTGCCAGAAGGGCAAGCTCTATCTGGGTCAATCCACTTTGTTTCCTATGGAACCGGATAATTTCTGATAATCGTATATTCATTTTATGCCCTGTTTTTAGGGAAAATTCATTGTTTGTCTTTAAATATACTTGGTTTTCAGGTTAAGTCAATGAATATCCCCTGTTTAAAGGTAAAAAATGCGGTTTGCTGTTATAAAATCCCTTAACCCGGAGATGAGAGCTTCTTTTCCCGGATAACCAGGAAAAAATAGAGTTCTGATTTACAATTGACCAAAAGCCTTGCAAAAATTTCTCAAATTCTTAAGCGGATTTGACTGAATTTTGAGAAAAATAAGTTTTCCCTTCGATTCAAGTTTTACAAGGCAGATATGAACATAAACTTTAAAGGAGGAAGAATGAAAAATTTTAAGCAAAGAATAAGACTGATCATTGTTTGCATGGTTCTTTTCTTTATTGCCCAGGGGTGTGTGGCAAAAAAAGATATTGTGGAGCTGATGCCTGAAATCAAAGAGCCTGTTGCCTGCAGGGATATGCTTTTTATGGATACAGCCTCAATACCTGATGATGATTTTATGTATGTCCTGGATCATTCCTATGAGAATTCTGAATTTCATGAATGCTGGAAACCATTGATGAAAAAAGCAATTCAGGAAGGCAGGGGAATTCCCATGAAGCATCTTGCCAGGGCTGTACATGTTTTTAACAGAAATGACAGTAAGGACGAGTTTTCCCTGGTTGTGTATCTGTATTTTAAAGAGATCATCAATGGAAATGGGTCCTATAGGGGCAAGGATAAAAAGCTGCTGGCTGAATACCTGAGCTTTACGATCAGCAATTCCCAGTCAAAACAGGATAAAAGCCTTGAAAAGGCAAAACTTGTCTGTTCAAGGCTTGACCCCGGGCTATATGGAAAATTTTTCAGATAAATCCATGAAACAGGTAAATCCAAGACAATGGAGGAAAAAACAATGATATCAGACAGAGTATTGAATGCAATTTTAATCCTTTTGGCAGTCCTGGTCATTTTTGTGTACCAGGTTATTTCAATGACCTATGCCAATGCCGCGACAGGGGAGATGAATCCGGACAGGGCCGTTGAAATTGCCAAACGGTCCAGGGACAGGATAGAAAACAGCGGAAGTCTTTTAAAACAGTCTTCCCAGAAGATGTTTTCAGAATTTGCCGAAAGGACAGGGGAACTTGAAAAATTTCTGGATACAAGGCAGCGGCTTGAAAAGGCAGGCATGCTTTCCAAGGATGATCCCCTGGGGAAATCAAGGCGGGCCAATATCAATGCAAGGATTATCCTTGAGGTGGGAAAATTAAAGGGAGTCTGCGATGAAAACCTTGACTTGCTTTTAATGTCCCTTGACTCCTTTGACAGGGCCATTGCCGATTCCATAGTGGATACCCAGGCAACCCGTTCCATAAACTCCAATTATGAGTTGATTTTAAAAAACTACAAGCAAAAGGAGCAGGAACGGTTTGTTGAGGCGGCAGCCAGGGCTGAAGAACTCCTTGAACAGATCAGAAGCGCCCAGGATACTGGAACGAAAAAAAGACTGATGACCAAGTACAGCCGGGTCAAGAAAAGGCTTACCCAGATAAGACAGAGGCGTGTCCTTTATGAATCAAGGTTGAAGGTGGCTTCCATGAATCAGAAAATTTCAGGGATGATCCGCCAGAAAATCAGGCAGGAAGGAAGCGATGTTCCATCAAAATTTCGTAATGTAATGTCCGGGCTTTATAATTCCTTTGCCAAGGTGGTGCCTGTGGCGGAAACAGGGGGGACAGGTCTTGCTGAGTCTTTGGGAAATTTCGGGTTTGAAAATATTTCCGAACTTTCCAACACCCTTGATATCGTAGATGCTTCCACCCAAAAGCTTAACAAGGTGCTGGACCAGATGGTGGAGGAAGTGATCGGCGGGCTTGATGATATACAGATCGTAAATGATGAAAGTGTGAAATCAGGTTCCATCAGTTTTGAAAAAGAGATGGAATTTATCGGTAAAGAACGGGCAGCCTGGACCCAGGGCTAGGACAAAGGAGAATAAAATGAAAAAATATATAAAAACCATAGTTTATACAATTTTCTTTATGCTGGTGGTTTCTGGCAATTGCTTTTCAGCATCCCTTTTTAAGGAATATACTGAAAAATCAAGACAGGAACTCATGGATGAAACCCAGGCCATGTCAAAGGAAATCAAGGATAAATTTAACCAGAAATCCATGGAAAATGCCCAGCAGAAGATTGATTATTACGATTATTTTTCAAACCTGAAAAAGCTGGTTCTCTATGGCGGCAAGCTTGCAACCTATGCCGAATATGACCTGGATTTAAAATTCGCAAAAGACAATGAACTGTTTAAGGGGCTTCCAGATGATCAGGAGGAAAAAGCCGAATTTACAACAAGGTTTGTGAATGAAAAATATAAAAAGATGCAGCAGAATGTTAAAGACGAAATCGAAACCTATGAAGATCTTCTCCTGATCAGCCTTGATTCCTGTGAGCTTCTGTCTTCAAACGATTTGAGCGGGTTTGTTTCCTCCCAGACCCCGAGACAGAGAATTCAATTGTATTTTGAGAATAGCAAAGAATACAGCCTTTATATTGAAAAAAAAGAAAAACTGGCAAAAACATGGCCCATGCTTGAATCCAGAATCAAAAAACAGATCCTGCTCTGGAACGAAAAAGGCATGGACCCTGAAGATCCCATCATAGATCCTGAAATTACGGAGGCAATCAGCAATGAAGGCTCTGTTTAAGTATGACAATGGAAGACTGAAAACCTCAAGAATAGCCTTTCTTGTCTTTCTTGTTGTACTGGTCTGCCTGTCATTTGCCTATAAAATGGGCAAATCCGCTGACAAGGTCTTTGTAAAGATTGAGCATGTGTTTGAGGCTGAAACAAAATCAGCCCTGGTAAAGGCTGTGAAACCAATTGAGCAGAAAATTCAAAGCCCTGTTCAACAATCCAGCCCTGTTCAAAAAGCTGAACCTGTTCAAAAAGCTGATTCAACTCAAAAATACGGGCCTGGGACAAAACCAAGGCCGAAAAAAGAACCCCAGCCTCAAAAAAAACCTGAACAAGTGGTAAAGTCTGAACCAATAGCAGCACCAGAACAAGTGGCAAAACCGGAACCAATGGCAGCGCCAGAACAAGTGGCAGAACGGGCCCCTGTTAAAACCCGGGAAAACCTGACCCTTGCTTCCAAAGAATATTTTGAAGTTTATAAACAATGGCAGAAACAAGGGGAAAACATGGACAAGGAAAAACCATTGGTGGAGTTGAGGATACTTAACCTTGAAAAGGTATATGAGCTTTTTCAGATGAAAGCTGTGGTCTTGAAAGAGGGGGTGCCCTATATGGATCTTGAGGATAATTCAAGAATTGCCAACGCCTCTTTAACAGAGTTTTCCACCACCTGTTTTGTTGTGAGCAATCCCTGGGAAAAATGGGGAAATGCCCTGAGAAAAGCAGGTATCAGTGAAAAGGACGATATAGAGATTCGGTACTATACCTATGAGTTTGTAAGAAATTCAATCTATGCAAGGGCGTTAAAGGCTTTTGAATACAGTTTGGCAAAGCAGAACCTGCCAAAGGACATGGATCCTTCCCAGGCTGATGTGCTTGGAGCAGTTTATGCCGTTAATAAGGATGGCGGAGGTTCATTCGGGGTCTTTGTTCCCAGGCGGGTTGATTTTAAATCCCGGGCTTTTGTGGATATAAATCCTTTGGTATGTTTTAAAGGGCAAAAATATATTGAAGCTTTTACTATGATGAACGACAAGGAATTAAAAAGCGTTTCAACAGAAAAATTATATAATTCATACTTAGAACACTATGATAA
>JAQICW010000254.1 GCA_027858355.1 Desulfobacula sp. | reverse complement strand
TTATAACTGCAATCCGTTTGTCTGTAGAAAAGGAAAATATTGGCGGAGAAATTTTTCAGATTGCTACAAATAGAGAAACAACTATCAATGAAGTAACCCAATTAATATCATCTGTTTTTACAAGTAATGGTAAAAAAGATATCAATATAAAAAAGACTAATGCCCGTCTTGGTGATGTTAAAAGAAATTTTTCTGACACAACAAAAGCAAAAAAAATATTGACTTGGAATCCAAAAATCAATCTGAAAGATGGTCTGGAAAAAACTATTAACTGGTTTAATAATATTTAATGACTTGAGAAAGCATTTTAAGGAAAATATTTTATGAAAACGATCATTCTTGCCGGTGGATTAGGGACACGTATTGCAGAAGAGACTGCAACACGCCCAAAACCAATGGTTTAAATTGGTGGTAAGCCAATGCTGTGGCATATTATGAATATATATGCGGCGTTTGGTTTTAAAGAATTTTTAGTTGCTGGCGGTTACAAGGCCCAAATTATCAAGGAGTATTTCTTGCATTTCAATGCCTATTGCAGTGATATGATGTTCGATCTTAAAGCAAATACTGTGGATGTGTTAAGCTCATCTGCACCTGACTGGCTTGTATCAGTTGTAGATACAGGCTCTGAAACATTAACAGGAGGACGGATCGCCCGGTTGGAGAAATGGATCGATAACCAGCCGTTTATGGTCACCTACGGGGATGGGCTGGCAAATGTTGATGTAACGTCATTGGTTGAATTCCATCGTTCTCATGGCAAAAAAGCTACTGTGACAGCCGTGCGGTCTCCGGCTCGCTTTGGCCTTTTGGAGCTTGATGATATACGGGTCAGCTGTTTCGAAGAAAAAAAAACACTTGAAGATGGATGGATTAATGGCGGTTTTTTTGTATTTGAGCCATCCATACTTGAGTATATCAGTGGAGATTCTTCCAGCCTTGAACATGAAACGTTAGTAAAACTGGCAGCAGACAAAGAATTAATGGCCTATAAACATGATGGATTCTGGCAACCTATGGATACTCTGCGGGAGAAACGATTGCTTGAAGAGTTGTGGCAGGGAGATGAAACCCCATGGAAAGTATGGTAACACTGACACATCTCAAGGAATTTTACTCTGGCCGTCGTGTTCTTGTTACCGGCAATACGGGCTTTAAAGGTGGTTGGCTGGGTTTACTGCTCAGGGAACTGGGTGCTGAAGTTGTGGGCATTGCACTATCTGTTAGTGATGGAAAACCCATGCCGTACAGTGAAGCCGGGGGGGATGACAGATACTTGTTTGTTGAGTGTAATATTCGTGACTATTCCCATCTGGAGTCTCTATTTACAGCTCATCGACCAGAGTTGGTTTTTCATCTGGCTGCCCAGGCACTGGTCCCTCTATCTTACGAAGATCCACGAGGAACCTTTGAAACAAATCTGATGGGTACTGTCAATGTCCTTGAGGCAGCCAGAACCTGTAGTGATGTGCGTGGATTTGTCAATATTACAAGTGATAAGTGTTACAAGAACAGGGGCTGGTTGTGGGGGTATAGGGAAAATGATAGACTCGGTGGAGATGATCCATACAGTTCCAGTAAAGCCTGTGCAGAGTTGGCTACCCATGCGTACCAGACATCTTTTTTGGACGGCAGTGATGGGTATGCCCTTGCTTCAGCCAGAGCCGGAAATGTGATCGGTGGAGGTGACTGGGCACCTAATCGTCTCGTTCCAGATATTGTAAATTCTTTGATGGAAGGTCGTGTAATAACGCTCCGGAACCCCACAGCAGAAAGACCATGGCAGCATGTGCTGGAGCCATTGTTGGGCTATTTGATGTTGGGGCAGAGACTGGCCGAGAAAAATTCTATGTTGACGTCAGGCTGGAATTTTGGGCCTGACCCAGAAGAAGCATTGCCGGTAGCCGGATTTGTTGAGAGATTTTTAGCGAATTGGGGAGGAGAGCATAAGTGGAAAGCTGAACCGGCTTCTTTCCACGAAGCCCAGTTGTTACGTCTTGACTGTACCAAGGCTAAAGAGTTGCTTGGGTGGAGACCATTGTTGGATATTGACAAGGCTATTGAGTTGACAGTGGCTTGGTACAAAACTTGTATTAAGGAGCCCGATTTAGTAAAAGAGGTGACTCAAGAACAAATCAAGGAATATTTTGAGTTGCTCTGTTGATGGGAAAAGGTATGAAGAGAGCAATAGTTACAGGAGCCTCTGGTTTCATAGGGGGTGCACTGGCTCAGCATTTGGCGGCAAGCGGGGTAAGGGTTCTATGCCCACTTCGTGTTGGTAGTCTTATGCCAGGAGCTGACACAGTCTCTGATTACCTTCAGATTTATTTTCTGCAAAAATTTTCTATTGAACAAATGCAGGTGGTATTCCAGGATTTTAAGGCTGATGTAGTTTATCATTTGGCCGCCTCTGGAGTGAGTCCTGATGACCGTGACCCCATGACACTGGAGGAAGGGACAGTGGGGTTGACACAAAAATTGCTACTCGCCCTTGAAGGATGCCCGCCACAACGTTTTTTTTACGCTGGAACCTGCTCTGAGTATGGTTTTGTTAATCCTCCTGTCCTCCTTTCAGAAAAGCACATGATAGAGCCGCTTTCCCTGTATGGAGCTGCTAAGTCAGCAGCAGCCATTTACGGCTTTGCTTTGGCGCAACAGCTGAATATTCCTTTTATTAATCTAAGATTGTTTGGTGTGTATGGTCCAGGTGAAGGACAGCAGCGATTGCTCCCTTATCTGGTACGGAAGTTACTGAATGCCCAGCCGGTTAAATTAACTGGTGGAGAACAAGTAAGGGACTTGCTGTACATAGATGATGTTGTTGAGGCATTTGTAGCTGCGGGACAAAGTAAAATGATCGAAAAATATCGAAGTTACAATGTGTGTTCTTCTTCTCCGGTTACTGTAAGGCAGCTGGTTGAATATGTCTGTGAACTCCTTGGATCATTCCGGAAATATTTAATCTGGAATGCACTTCCATACCGGGCCGACGAATCCATGTGGATAGTTGGAGACAACCAACGCTTCAAGTCTATTACCTCCTGGAGTGCCTCAATTCCCCTTATGGATGGCTTAAAACGTGCCGTTCAATTTGAAATAAATGAATGGTCTGATAAATGAGTGAATTTGACTCTCATTCAAAAGATTACAAAAAAAATCTTGATCAATCTGTCAGGTTTTCCGGTGAGTCTTCCGACTATTTTGCCGCATATAAAGCCCGTTATATTTCTAAGATAAGGGGGAGAGTTTTTTCCGGTAGAATTCTTGACTTTGGTTGTGGTGTAGGCCTGCTTTCCCGCCACCTGAGTGAATTTTTCCCATTGGCCACTATCTACGGGTACGACATATCCAGGGAAAGTATAATGAAGGCACAGGCGCTCGGTATTCCGCGGGCAAGTTTCATCACCCGGTTAGATGATACAGAAGGTGTTTATGATCTAATTGTAGTCGCAAATGTTCTACACCATGTTGAACCTGAGCAACGGGACGAGGTGCTGGGAGCAGTTGTCAAACAACTGAAAACAGGTGGCCAATTATTCATTTTTGAACATAACCCTCTGAATCCAATTGCTCGAATGGTTGTTTCTAACTGTCCTTTTGACACGGGGGTGCAATTACTAAAGAGCCGTGAACTTATGGATATAGCGACCCGACAGAAAGTAAAGGTGGACCGTATTGATTACATCGTGTTTTTCCCAAGACAACTATCCTTGTTCCGTTTTTTCGAACCTTATCTTTGTAGGCTTCCATTGGGTGGCCAATACGTTCTGGTGGCAAGACGATGAGTGAAAATATTCGAAAGAAAATAAGTCTGATCGTACCGGTCTTTAATGAAGAAGAAAATATTGACCGTCTCTATTCCAAGGTTGTTCCTGTAATGGAACGACTTGGAAAAAAGTATGATTTTGAATGGTTGTTTACCGATAACCATAGTACCGATCAAACTTTTGAAAAATTAGAGAAACTGGCAGAGGTTGATCAACGTATTCGAGTGATTCGTTTTTCCCGGAACGTTGGTTTTCAAAAATCAATTTTCACAGGGTATGTTAATGCTACCGGTGATGCAGCTATTCAACTTGATGCAGATCTTCAAGACCCACCGGAATTGATTGAGAAGTTTGTTGAAGAGTGGGAGTCAGGTTTTAAAGTGGTTTACGGTGTCCGTAAAAAGCGCCCTGAAGCGAAGTGGTTGAATGGTTTACGTCGTCTCTTTTATCGATTTATTGATATGATCAGTGAGGATTCCCTGCCATATGATGCAGGCGATTTCAGGTTGGTTGACAGGGTTATTCTTGATCAGGTAAAAAAAATAAATGACAGTTCACCTTATTTACGGGGGACTATTGCTGCAATGGGGTTTGACCAGAAAGGTGTGCAGTACGATCGAGCTGAACGAAGAGCTGGTTCAAGTAAGTTTAAATGGAGAAATCTCTTTGGCCTGGCCATGGATGGGATTCTTAATCATTCCATCCTGCCTTTAAGAATATCCTTTTATTTTGGCATGGCTATTGTACTTCTTACTGTCGCTGGTTTGGTTGTATATTTGGGAGGACGACTTTTTTTCGGTCAAGACTGGCCACAAGGATTTGCCACAACCACCTTGCTGATGCTTCTTTCAATCAGCCTCAATGCCTTGTTTCTTGGAGTTATTGGCGAATATTTAGGAAGGATTTACAGACAGATTAAGGGGCAGCCTTTAGTGATTATCGAGCGTAGAATAGATAACAATCCAACTACTGATTGAAGTTTTAGCCATGCGAAATATTTTATTTTCAATTTCTTGTTCATGCCCTGTGTGCAACAGGACAGCAAAACCTGACCTAATGTTGTCAGAAGTCGAATTGTGGAGATGCGAAACCTGTGGACATTGTTTCAGCAATTTTGATTCTGCTGCAGAGATGGAAACCTATGATCACGATTACTACCAGGTTCAGCATAGGCGCTGGTTTGAGAATCCAAATTACGCCCTGTTCAAGTTGATTTCACGTTTAATCCAATCACAATCTTCCAGTTGTTCCGTGTTGGACGTCGGCTGCGGGCAGGGAGAGTTTCTCCGATATCTACACAAACAAGGTATCGGGGAGAGATTGACCGGTATTGATCTTTCGACTGAAGACCTGAAGAAAGAAGGCATCCTTTTTATCAAAGGAGATATGTTAAAGCATGACTTTTATGAGCGTTATGACCTGGTAGTCAGTCTGGCTACGGTTGAACATGTAACTGATGTCGTTTGTTTTGCACAGCGGCTTTATGAGCTCTGTCTTCCAGGTGGATATGTTGTTGTTATGACGGTAAACGAGCGTGGCATGCCTTTTCTGATCGCCCACTGCCTGGCGCGTTTGGGGATAAGTTTTGCCGCTGACAGGTTATATGAAAAACATCATCTGAATCATTTCACAGTCTCATCTTTAAGGCAATTAATGATCATATCCGGTTTTGAGGTTGAGAATACCTTGTTTCATAATGTCCCGCTTGCCGCAGTGGATATTCCCGGCGATTCACAGTTGATAGAATCATTGCTCCGAGCTGCAGTTTTGGGTGTTTTTGCAGTTGGTTCCCTTTTTAGTTCCACTTTTTTACAGACCATTATCTGTCGCAAACCGATAGGTGATTGATCAGACAAGGATACAACATGTTCAGTAAAGTCTATGGATGGCTTCTGGGAATTCCCTGGGTGTTTGACCAATTACGTCCGTGGGTGGTAGGTGAGTTTGACTTTTCGGAAATTTATAGTTGGCTGGACGCTACACAGAAAGATGTTGTTCTGGATGTGGGGTGCGGCACCGGTGCTACTCTTGAATACATAAAGGAGTTTAGTGCTTATTATGGTTATGATACTGATTGGCGCGCTTTGGACATTTTCGACAAGCGTTATGATCTGAACCATGTCCACCTCTATTCAAGACGGCTTACCAAAGAAGATGTTGTAAAACATGATCCTGATCTGGTTGCTATCATGGGCTTATTGCACCACCTTAATGATGATGAGGTTCTTGAGTTGCTGCATATTCTGTCAACAGGCCTGTCAATCCGACGTGTCATCACAGTTGATACCGTATATATTACAGGGAGAAGAATCAATAATTTTCTGGCAATGCTTGATCGTGGTCGCTACGTTCGTAATGTTGATGAATATCGGCATCTTGTGGCTGGTTCGCCGTTTAAGATTACTGCAGAGTCGATGATCACAACTTCTCGTAATGTAGCGACTTATTTTGGAATGCGACTGGAGAGAGATGTTTAAATTATTACAAGATGAGGACATAATCCGGATTATAATATTTTGAAAAAAATTAAAATCAGGATTCAAGCGAGTCTATTCTAATTAAAATGCCAGTCGTGCAAAGGTTTTATTATGAACCTGAAACTGATCATGGAAAACGAACATGAACAGAAAGTTGACCAATAGAAACAGTCAAAAAGAATATGCTTCAGGTCTTTTTTTAGCAGTCACTTTTGTATTTATAGCGGTTTTCTATGGGCAGGGTCTTTTTACCAACTCCACTACCCCTTCTGGTGATGCAAAACGGATTAGAACTTATGTAAATACCTTTAATTCTATAGAATCGGTACTGCCTTTGTGGGTGCCAAATAAAAACGGCGGCACCCCTTTATTTGCCGATCCAGAACAGTTGTTTTATTGTTTCTTAACACCGCTGTTGTCTTTTGGAGGGGATGATTATTATAATTTGAATTTGAATATACTGATTTATATTTTTTTGTGTATTCATGCCGCTGCTGTTTATTTACTTCTTCGATGTATAAATGTATCAGGATTTGCTTCAGTTGCAGGGGCGGTGCTGGCAACCTGCTCAGGCATTGTCTATCTACACTACTTAAGCGGCAGGTTGAATTTTTTTACCTTTCTGTCCGCCTCAATTTTTCTATTACCAGTATATAAGCGGTGGTTTGACCGTAAAGGTATTGGAATGTTTGCTGTTCTGTCTGCTCTGATAGGTTTGCAAATAGTTGTGTTTGGTTATTATACCTTACTGCCTGTAATTGTTCTCGGTTTTTTTGCCTTTGGTTTGAGAATTGACACCAGGTGCACTATCTGGTCTGCAGTTAAATGTACGAGTCGTGATTTGGCAGGTGCATTGTTTTGCTCAATGGGATTGTTTGCTTTTATACTCATACCCATGATTCATTTTCAACTGGATTTTCTTTCAACCAGTGGATTTGAACGGTTTCTTGAACTTCCATACAAAGGCAGTTTTTTAAATGTTTTTATGCCTCTTATAACTTCAGGTAAAGGAGTACAGCGTTTAGACAGTTTTGAGCATGCTTCACTATTACTCCTGCCAGGAATATTAATTTTTTGCTCCCAAAAAAATCAGAAGAACAGTGCCTCTGTGTGGGCACTTGTTATAGCAGGCTTCCTGTTTTTTTTGACTGTAGAATCTTTTTTTCTCCCTGCCATGAATTTTCAAAAACTGTATGCTCAAATTCCTTTTGTCCGGGATATTCGGCATGGCTTAGTTTATACATACTATGCCGAGGTTTTATGGTTGTGCGTGGCAGTGTATGCAATAGATCGTATGACTTTTAAACCAGGGTATATTCGACTGATTTTTGCATCTTTATTGATTTGTGTATTGATAGTTGTAGTGGACTGGCTCGGGGTTTATTATGGAGAGCAAAATTCTTATTATATTGTGACCTATGGCTGGCAGGTTTCTATATTTTTAGGGATAATACTGTCAATTATTATTTTTTATTGCATGACAAATCGATATAAGCGGTTTTCAGTAGCGGTTTTATCTCTTGCAGTTCTGTGTCAGGTAATGATTCTAAATTTGTCTGTAACAGGGTATGGGCGGACTAAGAATGAAACATTTTGGGATCGTGAATTAAAAAATAGAGTTGGAAAAGTAAATCATGAAAGACTGATTTCCAGACCCAATCACTGCCCCCCATTTGGCTGGGAGGATCAGGCAAGAGTGTTTGGCTTTTCACTTTATTTTTCACCTTATTATCGGACTGCATTGGGATATTTATTAGACAGAACAGTATTTGAACAACGTCCTCACTGGATTGATACTGATTTTTCCTCTGTAACGGAAGAGGGGCTGGAAATGTTTAACGTTAAGTTTGGTCTTTATAGGAAAGATCAGGAACCACCTCCAGCTTTAAAATGGGAAAAATTAGCAAAAAAGGGGGCTTATATTTTATGGGAATATACTCCACAGGATGTCAATTCAAGTGGTATCAAGCTTTTTGATAATTGGAAAGTCGTTAACTATGATCAAATAGATACAAAAGAAGTAAGAGAAGCGTGGAAAAAGGATATTATAA
>JAQICW010000079.1 GCA_027858355.1 Desulfobacula sp. | reverse complement strand
GTCAGTTGCTCTACCAGTTGAGCTAACGGCCCATAAAATTAACCCGGCAAATCTAACAATCCATTCTAAAAATGTCAATAGATTTTTGAATTCTGAGGGGTCAAAAATCGGTTGACCCTTTAATCACTGTTTTGATATACTCGTATGTTTATAAACAATGGAATAATGATTTTTCAATAAATAAGGGGTGATATATGTCCAGATCAAAATCAGAAAATCTTTTTAAAGAAGCCCGGAATTTAATTCCAGGCGGTGTAAATTCTCCGGTAAGAGCCTGTGGTTCTGTGGGAGGACAACCAATATTCATAGAAAAGGGAAACAAAAGTAAGATTTATGATGTTGATGGAAACAAATATATTGATTACGTGCTTTCCTGGGGGCCTTTAATTCTGGGTCACAGACCTGCCTGTGTTATTGATGCTTTGAAAAAGGTTCTTGAAATAGGTACCAGTTTTGGTGCACCAACGGAACTTGAAACAAAACTTGCCCGTCTTGTTATTGATATGGTGCCTTCCGTGGAAATGATAAGAATGGTAAACTCCGGAACTGAAGCAACCATGAGTGCGATCCGGCTTGCCCGGGGATATACTGGAAGGGATATGATCATCAAGTTTGACGGGTGTTATCATGGCCATGCAGATACTCTTCTTGTTGCAGCAGGATCAGGTGTTGCAACCCTGGGTATCCCGGGCAGCCCTGGTGTTCCTGAGTCGGTTATTTCCAATACTATATCTTTAAAATTTAATGATATAGAAGGGTTTGTAAAATTTATGGAAGAAAAAGGGGACAGGGTTGCCGGCGTTATTGTTGAGCCTGTTGCCGGCAATATGGGCATGGTACAGCCGGTTGATGGATTTCTTGAAATATTGCGGGAATATACTTCAAAGTTTGAGGCCGTCCTGATCTTTGACGAAGTCATGACAGGGTTCAGGGTGGCAAAAGATTCTGCCCAGGGGTTATTTGACATAACACCGGATCTGTCCTGCTTTGGAAAGGTGATTGGCGGTGGTTTGCCTGTGGGTGCTTATGGTGGGAAAAAAGAAATTATGGATAAAATAGCTCCTGTGGGCACTGTGTATCAGGCAGGGACCCTTTCCGGCAATCCTTTTGCAATGGCAGCCGGGATTGCAACTCTGACAGAGCTTCAAAAAAAAGGTGTTTATGAAGCACTTGATAGTAAGACGGACAATCTTATGAAAGGCCTGCAGTCTGCTGCAGATGATGCAGCAATCCCTTTTAAAACTGGTCATGTGGGCTCTATGGCAGGATTCTTTTTTACAAGCAAAGATGTCAATGATTTTGATGATGCTAAAAAATGCGATCTGGATCGATTTGCAAAATTTTACCGGATTATGCTTGATAAAGGTATATACCTTGCCCCTTCACAGTTTGAAGCCTGTTTTGTCTCTTATGCACATTCTGACGAGGATATTGATCGGACGATTGCTGCTGCAAAACAGGCAATGGCTGCTCTTTAAATAATAATGATAAATAAGATACATTTAATTGCTGCCTGTGGGACAGGCATGGGAACCCTTGCCTGTCTTCTCAAGGAGATGGGGTATAAGGTTTCCGGTTCTGACCAGAACGTTTATCCGCCAATGAGTGATTTTTTAAATGAAAAGGGAATTTCGCTTTTTACAGAATATGATCCTTTAAATTTAGATCGTGACCCTGATCTTGGGATTATCGGAAATGCTGTAACAAAGCTTAATGTTGAAGCCCAGGCAGTATTGCAAAGGGGCATACCCTATTTATCAATGCCCCAGGCAGTGAATAAATTTATTGCAAAGGATAAAAAGATCATCCTGGTTACAGGAACCCATGGAAAAACAACCACCTCTTCAATCATGGCCCATATCCTGTTTAAGGCAGGAATGGACCCGTCTTTTATGATCGGTGGCATTTTAAAGGATTTTAATTCAAGCTTTAGAATGGGAAGCGGCAAATATATGGTGATTGAAGGGGATGAATATGACACGGCCTTTTTTGATAAAGGACCAAAGTTTATGCATTATGACCCTGAAATTACCATTATGACCGGGATTGAATTTGATCATGCAGATATTTTCACAGATATAGACCATATCAAGACTGTTTTTTCGAGCTTTGTTAAAAAAATAGAAAAAGATAGTCATATTATAGCCTTTGATAATAATGACAATTTAAAAGAAGTCCTTGCCGCTTCTGCAGCATCTGTTGAGACCTATGGTGTGCAGGCACAATGGTCTTTTTCTAACCATGTACAGCAGAATTTGAAAACCTTTTTTGATGTTCAAGGTCCTGATAATAAAATTTCCATTGAAACAAATATGGTGGGAGAGCATAATCTTTTTAATTGTCTTGCCTGTATTGCTGCGGCAAATAAAATAGGCATCAGTGATAAAAATATTATCAAGGCTTTAAAAACTTTTTCCGGTATAAAAAGACGTCAGGAGATTCGCGGCATAAAACATGGAATCACGGTAATGGATGATATTGCCCATCATCCCACAGCGGTCAAAGAAACTATTAAAGCCGTAAAACCTTTCTATAAAGAGGGCAGGGTAATCGCTGTTTTTGAGCCCAGAACCAATACAAGCATGCGAAATTTTTTCCAGGACACTTATCCTGATTCTTTTCTGGATGCAGATATGGTTTGTATCTGTGAACCCGGCATCAAGAAAAACATACCCCAGCAAGATAAATTTTCCACCAGACAGCTTGTGGCAGACATTGCAAAAAGGGGAATTGAGGCATATTATTTTAAAAACAGTGATGCCGTTATAAATTTTCTGGTCCCAAAATTAAGACAGGATGATCTTGTTTTAATAATGTCAAATGGAGGATTTGATAATATTCATGTAAAATTGCTTGAGAAAATTGAATGAAAAAAAAATTAATACTTCGTGTTATTGGAATAGGAATGTTTCATGCTGTTTTATATTTATATATTGTTCCTTTTGTGATTCGTCCAAAGTTTGGCAACAATGGATTTAAATTTGCGGTTGCTGTTGCCATTATTATTTCTATCGCTGTCCTGGGAACAATTTTATTAGAAACAAAAAATAAAAGGAGAGAAAAATGAGTGGTATTGAGAAAATAGAGTGGGATCCCAAATATAGTGTTGATATTGAAGAAATAGACATTCACCAGAAAAAGATGTTTGAGTTATTCAACCAGTTGATTGACGTTGATAAATCGGAAAACGATTTTAAAGGGTGCATTAATATTATTTCTGATATAAACGAATATTCCAAATTGTATTTCACCACAGAAGAAAGGTACTTGAGAAAAAAGGGATATCCTGATCTGGCAGCCCATGCAAGGGTCCATCGTCAATTTATTAGAAATGCCATCAGTTTGCGACGCGAGATTTCCGAAAACATGGCAAATTTAACAGATGATGTGATAATGGAATTAAGAGATTGGTTGATAAATCATATACTTAAATTAGATTCTAACTATGTTCCTTTTTTAAGGATCGCTAAATATATAGAAGAATCAAAACAGAAAAAATAATGTTTTTTATGCTTTTGAGAGATGATCTGCTTTTGCGAGATGGTTATGGACAGGCAAGTCAATTCTATGACAGGCCGGGAATATCATGAGTCAATATACGGAATTTGCGCTTGGCAATTTATTTGAGCAGCATATTTTTTCAAACCTGGATTATTTTTTTGCCAGATCCATGGCAAAAGCCTTTGATGAAAAAGACCCCATTGTTCTGACGTCATGTGCACTGGTTTCCAAATCATTGTTTGAGGGCCATATCTGCCTTAATATCAAAGCAATGTCTGAAACTGTCCTTCCTGTATCGGAAGCGGGTAATGATTTAATTAAATTTCCTGATTTAAATTCATGGATAAATGCTTTACAAAATTCCTTAATGGTTTCAGATAATATTCAAACCCCGCTGGTTTTGGATTCTGATCACAGACTTTATTTTTCAAAATATTATGATTTTCAAAACCGGCTGGCCCGAAATATTATTCAACGTGTTTTTTTAAAGCCCTCTAACATGGATGAGGCGACTATTGATGAAATGCTTGAGTTGTATTTCACTCAAGGTGATAAATATATCAACCATCAGGAGTCTGCTGTAAAGCATGCAATAAAAAATCATTTTACCATTGTTTCAGGTGGGCCTGGAACGGGAAAAACATATGTCACGACTATTATAAAAAAAATCTTTCTATCATATTCAGGAAAACATGCTCTGCCTGTTCCTAAAATAATTTGTGTTGCGCCCACGGGCAAAGCTGCATCAAAAATGGACCAGGGGAGTACCATCCATTCAATTTTAAAGCCATTAAAAAACAGCCCGGGATTTTACTATAATAAAAATAATACTTTGCAGACAGATGTGATTATTATTGATGAAGCTTCAATGATTGATATAATATTGTTGACCCGGCTTCTGGAAGCAATCCCCATGACGGCCAAAGTGATTGTTTTAGGCGATCAACACCAATTGTCTTCCATACAGGCTGGATCAGTATTCAGCGATATATGTAAAGCAAAAGGATTATTCTCTAATCTGTTTTTTCTTGATTATAATTTCAGATCAAAAGGGAAAACAGGAATTGAAAATTTATCAAAGGCAATCAATGCCAATGATGTGCAAGGCCTTGAATATATACTGACAGCGGGTCTTTATCCTGATGTTGTGTTTGAAAGCCTTAAGGGTAAAGCTCTGGTTGACAGTGCTGTTAATAAGTTTATTTTAGATGGATATAAACCATTTGTTAGTGCTGACACTGTTGAAGAAGCACTGAAAGAACTGGATAATTTTAAAATATTGTGTGCCCATAATTCCGGGGAATATGGAACATTACA
>JAQICW010000722.1 GCA_027858355.1 Desulfobacula sp. | reverse complement strand
TTTTGGATGAGGGTAAAAATATCTGAATATTTAAAGTGTTAAAAAAAGTAGATGCCGTCATAAAAAGGCTGAATCTTTCCCATCTGTGCCTGAAATACCTGGATGAGATGAGCGGAGGTGAACTGCAGAAAGTATCCATTGCCAGAGCCCTTGTTCAACAGACAGACCTTCTCCTGCTGGATGAACCCACAAGCAGCCTTGACTTGAAAAACCAGACAGATATTCTGGGGCTGATCAGGCATATTGTCAAAGGACATCATATTGCTGCAGTCATGACTATGCATGATCTAAATACAGCCTTGCGTTATGCAGATCAGTATTTATTGTTAAAGGATAAAACAATTTATGGGGCTGGAAAAATAAATGAAATCTCTTCAAAAATGATAGAAGACGTTTATGGTGTCAGCGTTGAAATCTTTTATCACAAGGGTTTTCCCGTGGTGGTCCCCATTGAGAATGTAAAAGCTGCCTGAATTTAAAAAAAAGGAGTTTACAAATGACTTGCTCATTAAAAAAAGAGTTGATTGAAAAAACAATAGAGTTCCATGGCCATAACTGCCCGGGCCTGACAATAGGAATCCGGGCCTCGGAACTTGCAATGGAAAAACTGGATATCCAGAATGCAGAAAATCCCGTATGCGTAGCTGAGACGGACATGTGCGGTGTGGATGCCATCCAGTTTTTAACAGGGTGTTCCTTTGGCAAAGGAAACCTGATCCATAAAGATTACGGTAAATCAGCATTTACCTTTTATGACAGGGATGCACAAAAAGGGTTTCGAGCCGTATTCAATGATCTTGCAAGGGATGAAACGGACAGGGACAATCGGATCAAACAAATACTGCAGGCTGAGTTAACAGATCTTTTTTCAACTCAAGAGGTGGATGTACCGCCCGTAAGCCCTGCCCGGATATTAAAAAGCATTCAATGTGATGCCTGCCATGAAATGACCATGGAATCGCGCATCCGGCTGTTTGATAGTAAAAGTTTGTGTATCCCGTGTTTCAAGAATGTGGAACAGAAAATTTAACTTTTTTTAACACTTTAAATATTCAGATATTTTTACCCTCATCCAAAATTGCTCGCGATTTTTTTTTGATGCAGGTAAATATACTCGTATTTAAGGCAAGGCTTAAAAATAAAAATTTTCAAAGGACTTCAAAGGACTATTGACTTGATCGCCCATATTTTGTAAATACTTGTCATAATTATTTAGGGTTGCCTGGGCCAACGGAACACGGTGAAACTCCGTGACGGTCCCGCCGCTGTAACCGGAAACATCTGTTTTTTTTATAATAGTCACTGTGAAAACGGGAAGGCTAAAAAAACAGGTTAAATGCCGGAAGTCAGAAGACGAGCCAGGTAACAATCTTTGTAAAATCTGATGGTAAAGGGTTTTGTAAGAATTCATTTCTTGCAAAACCCTTTTTTAGGTTTTACAGGAGAGTCAATAGCGAGGAGACTATATCATGTCATTATTAGAACAGACCATTTTATCCATTTCCAAAACACTTAATGAAGATGTATTTCATGCGGCAAAGGAACGCCTTGCCAACCAGGCCAAACCTGCCGGAAGTCTTGGAATCATGGAGGAGATCTCTGCAAGACTTGCAGCGATAAAAGGCACCATTGACGTTAAACTTTCCAATAAACAGATCGTTACCTGTGCCGGCGACCACGGGGTGTGCCAGGAAGGGATAAGTCTTTTCCCGTCAGAAGTCACCCCCCAGATGGTATATAATTTTGCCAGCAATGGGGCATCGGTCAATGTAATCGGCAAACATGCCGGAGCCATGGTAAAGGCGGCTGACTTAGGGGTTAACCATGACTTTGAACCTGACCTGCCAATCTTTCATAAAAAGATAAGATATGGGACTGCCAATTTTACTAATGAACCTGCTATGACCCGGGAAGAAGCCATTTTATCCATTGAAGCCGGCATTGAGATTGTAAACGAACTTGAGGCCCAGTCACCCGTTGATCTTTTGGGAACCGGTGATATGGGGATCGGCAATACAACTCCGTCTTCGGCCATCATTGCTGCTTTTTCAGGTATTGAGGTCGAAAAACTTACAGGCCGAGGTACGGGCATAGATGATCAGACCTTAAAAAACAAAATAGCCGTCATCAAAAAAGGTCTTGCTCTTCATCGTCCTGACCCCAATGACCCCATAGATGTCCTGTCAAAGGTTGGCGGCCTTGAGATCGGCGGTATTGCAGGCCTTGTTCTGGGTGCTGCCGCCAAAGGCATTCCCGTTATCTGTGATGGTTTTATCTCCACGGCCGGCGCATTGATTGCCTGTGAACTTTGCCCTGCGGCAAAAAATTATCTTTTTGCCAGTCACAAATCCGTGGAAGTCGGCCATAAATACATGCACGACCGTCTGGGGC
>JAQICW010000705.1 GCA_027858355.1 Desulfobacula sp. | reverse complement strand
GTGATCACCCTGGAACGGGTTATACAAAATTTAACGGGTTATGCAAAATTTCTTATGGCAAATATCCAGGTGGTGCTTGAATATTTTTCAAACAATGAAAATTTTTATTTTTTTACCTTTAATATAAGTTTATGATATATTATAGTCTGCTGTTTTTAAGAAATATTTTATTAAAATTATAATTTAAGGAATTTTTGTATCATGGAAATAAATCATTATGAGTTTAAATATGGTGAATTTGGCGAAACCACAGGGGTACAAATTAATTTACGAGGTTTTGATATCCTTCGTTTCAATAATATCAGCAAAGGCACTGCCTTTACTGTTAAAGAAAAAATCAAGTTTAAGCTCAGCGGCTTTCTGCCGCCAAGAGTAAGAACCCTTGAAGATCAGCTTCAATCAAGCCTTAATATCATTGACAAAAAAGAAAGTGCCATTGAAAAATTTATTTATATCCGAAGTCTTTATGACAGAAATGTTGTCCTGGCCCATGCGGTTATTGCCAGCAATGTAACAAAATTTCTGCCAATTATCTATACACCCACAGTGGGTCTTGCCTGCCAGCAATATTCAACTAATTTCCGCAGACCAAACGGGATACACTTTTTCCCGGATAATATCGACTATGCAGAATATATCCTGCAGAACTATACGGACCAGGACATCAGGATCGCTGTTGTAACAGATAATCAGGGAATTCTTGGGATTGGTGACCAGGGTGCCGGCGGCCTGCCCATCTGCCTTGGAAAACTGATGCTCTACACCCAGGGAGCCGGAATCGCACCCTGGCACTGCCTTCCCATAAGCCTTGACGTGGGCACGGATAATCAAGAATTATTAAATGATCCAAACTATCTGGGATGGCGTCACAAACGTCTCACAGGAGAAGTATATTATACCTTTATCGAAAAATTTGTAATAGCTTTTAAAAAGGTTTTCCCCCATGCCCTGTGCCAGTGGGAGGACTTTTCAAAACAAACGGCCTTTACCATTCGGGACAAATATATTAATGAAGTGATTTCCTTTAATGATGATATCCAGGGAACGGGTTCCGTGGCCGTTGCCGGAATCCTTGCCGCCATGAAGGTATCAAAAGAAAAAATGACTGACCAGGTCTATCTGGTGAATGGTGCTGGTGCTGGTGGCGTTGGTATTGCAGACCAGATTCAGACAGAACTTGTGGAACAGGGCCTGGATGAAAAAGATGCCACTGCCAGAATTTTTACCATGGATTCAAGGGGAATTGTCACCACTGACCGTGACCTTGAACCCTATAAGATAAAATATGCCAAAGATCCAAAAACACTTGACTGGTTAAAAACTTCAACAGACAATACCCTTTTAAACGCGGTTAAAAATGAAAAAGTCACGGTATTAATCGGCACATCAGGACAGCCCGGACAATTTACAAAAGAAATTATTGAAGCAGCCTGTAAAAATACGAACAGACCCGTTATTCTGCCTTTGAGCAATCCCACTACAAAGGCAGAAGCACTGCCCAAAGATGTCTATGAATGGTCCGATGGCAAAGCACTGGTGGCAACAGGGTCTCCCTTTGATCCCGTCCATCACAATGGCAAAGACTATCGAATCGGACAGATGAACAATTCCTTTGTCTTCCCAGGTATTGGATTAGGAGTTGTGGCATCAGGTGCCACAGAAGTTCTGCCGGTCTTTTTTTCTGCTGCTGCTCATGCCGTTGCAGAATTTGTCGCAGAAGACGATCTTAAGGATGGTATCCTTTTCCCACCTCTGGATCAGTTCAGAAAAGTCTCTCTGGAAGTTGCCAAAAGAGTCGGTGCAGAAGCCATAAAGGCTAATGTCACGCAAAACGATTGTGCTTTCTCAAAATTTAAACACAATAATGATCCTGACAGGCTGAATACCCTTGTGGATAAAATGTGCTGGGACCCAAAATACCTTAATATAGTTTAACAAAAATTAAATGCCCCGGCCAATTTTGCCTGCCCAGGACAATTGGCCGGGGCTTTCTCCATGATTAAAAAAAATCCATATACAACCCAAATAAAAAAGAACAGCAAATGATCATTTCTAATCAGACTGGTGCTCAATTATCATGATTTATAAAAAAAATCAGGGACAGATCAATGGGAAAAAGTAAAACAAGTATCGTTAAAACAACCACCTGGTCGGCAGGCCCGGGATGCCACGGCGGCTGCGGCGTTCTTGCCCATATTAAAGGCAACAAACTCGTAAAAATCGAAGGTGACCCGGATCACCCCTGGAACCAGGGTCGTCTTTGCGCAAGAGCCCTTGCCATGACCCAGTATATAGATCACCATGACCGGTTAAAGTCCCCCCTCAAACGGGTTGGGAAAAGGGGTGAGGATCAATTTGAGGAAATTTCATGGGATGAGGCCTTTGATATCATCGAAGAACGGATGAAAACCATTAGGAATGATTTTGGCCCTGAAAGCATGATTTTTTCAATGGGAACGGGCCGGGACATAGGTCCCTGGATCTGCATGCTGGCTTACGCATTCGGCAGCCCAAATGTCATGTTCGCTTTGAGCGGGAATGCCTGTTACAGCCCGAGGATTGCCGCCCTTGATACTGTCCAGGGAGATTATTGTGTCTTTGATGCAGCCCAATGGCTGCCGGGACGGTATGATCACCCTGAATACAAGGTGCCGGAATGCATGATCATCTGGGGATATAATATCTCGGCCACCTGTCCTGACAATTTGTTTGGCCACTGGATCATTGATTTGATGAAAAAAGGGACAAAAATCATCACCATTGATCCAAGGCTTTCTTTTTTTGCCTCCCGTTCAAAATACTGGCTCCAGATCAGGCCTGGAACAGATGCTGCCCTTGCCCTTGGATTTTTACATGTCATTATTAAAGAAAAACTTTATGACAAAAATTTCCTTGAAACCTTTACAGATGCACCAAGACTTGTCAGAAACGACACAGGGAAATTATTAAGGGAATCTGATGTTGTAAAAGGCGGATCAAAGGATAATTTTGTTGTTTTTGATATTCAAAAAAAGACTTTCGTTATATGGAACACCCTTAACCAGGAATACTCCATTGACAACGCAACGCCTTCACTGACAGGGGTTTTTAAAATAACTCTCTTAAATGGAAACACAATTTCCTGTATCACTGTCTGGGATAAATTCAAGGAAAGCTGTAGCCCTTATACGCCTGAAAAAGTCGAAAAAATCACCCTTGTACGGGCACTGGATATTGAAAAGGCGGCCAGATTTTATGCAAAAGCCAAACCTGCTTCCATTCACTGGGGGGTTCCCATTGACATGACCCCGGAAATCACACCATTGTGCCATGCCATCGCAGCTTTATGGGCTTTGACGGGCAACCTTGATGTCCCAGGTGGAAATGTCTTCACCCGGTCAGCATTTAATGCCGTTGCCTATGCCCTGCCCGGTGCCGAAGGTGTAATCAAATTAAAAGATCAAGCCCAGGACAAAACGCGAATCGGTAAGGATGAGTATGGCCCCTTCAATAAATTTATATGGAGGTGCCAGACGGACAAGGTAATTGAGCAGATTTTCAGTGAAAAGCCTTACCCTGTAAAGGGATTGTGGATGCAGACCTGCAACCCCTTATCCGGCATTGGTCTTGACCCTAAACTCTGGCAAAAGGCCCTGGAAAAGCTTGATTTCATTGTCGGGGTTGACTTGTTCATGACCCCTTCTTTGCGGTATGCTGATATTATCCTGCCGGCTGCAACCTTTCTTGAAAAAGATGGAGTACGATCCTGGTGGGTGCCGCTGCAGACCATTAACAAGGCTGTAACAGTGGATGGCTGCAGGCCTGATGTGGAGATTAACTTTGAGCTGTCTCAACGCTTTGATCCTGATTTTAAATGGGAAACAATTCATGATCTCTTTGATGAAATACTTAAACCTTCTGGAATGAGCTTTGATGAACTTGCCAAAAAAGGCTGGGCCCTGCCCCCGGAAAACCACGCGTCAAGGCCCTATTATCGCCATGAAAAAGGCTTGTTAAGATCAGATGGCAAGCCTGGTTTTGTCACACCCTCAGGAAAATTTGAACTCTTTTCCACACTAAGGGAGGAATGGAACCTTGAACCTGTTCCTTATTTTAAAGAACCACCCTTTACTCCCGTCTCAAGACCAGATCTGTTTAAAGATTACCCGCTGATTCTTAGTACTGGCAGGCGGTCGCCAGCCTTTTTTCACGCAGAGCACCGCAATATCCCATGGCTGAGAACCCTTGATCCCGACCCTGTGGTGGAGATCCATCCTGATACAGCAAAAAAAAATAATATTTCAAACGGCGAATGGGTTGTTGTCGAGAACTGGATGGGAAACGCCAGGTTCAAGGCCAAAGTGACAAAAATTGTTCCGCCCTGGATGGTTATGGCTGCCCATGGATGGTGGTTCCCGGAAAAAAAAGATGATCCCTTGTTTCACACCTTTGAATCCAATATTAATATGCTGATTCCCATGAATGACCAGGGAAAGGATGGGCTGGGAACTCCCATCAAGCATCTTTTGTGCAGAATAAGAAAAGAAACCAGGGGGGTTGAACATGGCGAAATCTAATAAAAAAGGCCTTTTGATTGATTATGAATATTGTACAGGATGCTTTTCATGCACAGTTGCCTGTTGCCAGGAACATGGCTGGGAAGCCCCTTTAACCGGTATACGAGTAATGGAAATAGTACATGATTTGCCAAAGGACAAAGCATATCTCACCTTTTTGCCCTTCCCTACGGAGCTTTGTGTGCTGTGCCCTAAACGTACCCAAAAGGGTCTTGACCCGGCCTGTGTCAAACACTGCATGGCAAATTGCCTGACATATGGAAATTTAAGGGATCTGGCCCTGGAACTAGAAAAAAAACCAAGGATGGTTCTCTGGTCACCCAGGTAAGTTCAGATCAGATAGTATCAAACTTTTTATGAAAAAAAGGAAAACCATTCTCTGGACCAAAGGATAATTGATATCCAGACCCGCAATGGTTGCAATAATGCAACCATTGATTTAAAGTACATCCAGATAAGATAATAAAACTGGACTTAAAAAAAATGATAAAGAAAAAAATGCTGGGCCCTCTTACTGAGGATACCACCAAAGTCATTCTTGAAAGCATATCAGATGGTGTTTTTACAATAGATTATAATTGGGAAATCACATCCTTTAACCGGGCAGCAGAAGAGATAACCGGCATCTCACGCAAAGATGCCATTGGCAGGCATTGCTGGGAAGTCTTTCGTTCCAATATGTGTGAAAAAGACTGTGCTCTTAAAAAAACCATGGAAGAAGGCCGCCCCTTTATCAGCTCATCCGGATATATTATTAACAGGGAAAAACAAAAGATCCCCATCACAGTATCCACTTCCCTTTTGATTGATAAAGCCGGCGACGTTATCGGTGGACTTGAAACCTTCAGGGATCACTCTCTTGTTGAGCAGCTCAGAAAAGAACTCTCAACAAAATATAAAGTGGAAGATCTTATCAGCAACAGCGATGCCATGAAGAATATCTTTAATATCCTGCCCCTGGTATCTGACAGTGATTCTTCGGTTCTGATAGAGGGAGAGACAGGCACTGGAAAGGAATTACTTGCCCGGGCCATCCATAATATGAGCCACAGAAAAAACAAACCATTTATCGCCATAAACTGCGGCGCACTTCCTGACACACTTCTGGAATCTGAATTATTTGGATACAAAAAAGGGGCTTTTACCAATGCCATAAAGGACAAGCCCGGCCAATTTGCTCTTGCCGATGGAGGCACCATCTTTCTTGATGAAATCGGGGATACGAGTCCGGCTTTTCAGGTCAGCATTCTTCGGGTTCTTCAGGATCATAAGTTCACCCCCCTTGGCGCATTGAGCCAGGAGAAAACAAATATACGAATTATTGCAGCAACCAACAAGGATCTTTCCAGCCTTGTCTCTCAAAATCAATTCCGGCAGGATCTTTATTACCGGATAAATGTTATCAGGCTTTTCTTACCGCCGCTGAGACATAGAAGGGAAGATATCCCCCTTCTTGTGGATCTGTTCATAGAAAAAATGAATACCCGCCAGGGGAAATTTATCCAGGGAACAAATAAAAAAGTACTTCAGACATTTATGTCCCATGATTTTCCAGGCAATATCCGGGAGCTTGAAAATATCATTGAACATGCCTTTGTCCTCTGCTCTGAAGGCTACATAAAGCCGGCCCATTTACCCAGATCTTTATCTTGGCCCTCCAATCTCAATGACGAAAAAACCAATGACCCTGTTAAATCAGCACAAATCCAACTCATAACAGATGCCCTGGCACGCAATAATTTTAACCGCAGTGCTGCAGCTAAAGATCTGGGAATTCATAAAAGTACCCTTTTCAGAAGGATTAAAACACTGGGGATTACATTATGAGTAACATTGTTTAAATTGCAACACCTGCAATCTAAATCGTCTTAATTTTGCAACCCTTTTGATTTTACCAAATTATTGGCCATATTTTTTTTAGCTTAACTACTTAAAATAAAAAGATATATCAAAAAAATTAAATATGATGCCCGGATGCAGCAAACAATACTGCTGGCGGCAAAAATTTTCGATTCTTATTCCCTTGGATGACACTTAGAGCAGGATGTCGGTGCCGGACCTCTGCCCTTGGGATCTCCTTTTTCTATGTTAGATTCCTTGTGACAATCAATGCAATTGGCATGGAGGGCTTCAAAATGGTACTTGGCTATTTTTTCTTTTTCCCCAAGTTTTTCACCTTTTGGTTTTTCTGTTTCTTTATGACACTCAATGCATCCCTGGACTTTATCATCCAGAGTTAACTCCAAAGGCTTCCCTTTTTCATCATGGTGACAAGTACCACAGGCAATTGAATAATCTTCTATATGCTTTTTATGTGTAAATAGTACAATCCCTTTTTTATGCTTGCTATACCCGGGGTTATCCATCGCGATAATATCTATTGAAGCTTTATTTCCACCTTTATCAGTCCCGGTCTCAACTTTCTTTGTTTCAACTTTGGGCTCTTCAACTTTGGCTACGGGCTGAACAGATACTTCTTCAGGTTTTGCTTTGATAGTATCTGGTTCACTTTTTTCAGATTTTTTCACGATCGATTTTTTTTCCACTGACGCTAATTTGTCTTTTTGGCCCGTAATAACTTTTGTTTGGGCTTTTTTTGATATTTTGTGGTTGCTCACAGGCTCAGGCAAAGGGATTGCATAATAGCTCAAGAAAAAAATGAGTATTAAAATGATTATAAAAATAATGTGTTGTCCGTATGATTCTTTTTTCACGTTTTCTCTCCTATTTGTGTTTGAACAAAAACCTGAAAAATTTTGCGGGCATACTCTCTTCTATGAGCTTGGCCCAGCGCAATAATCGGGTAAACCGGCGGTTTTCGGTCGCGCACTATTTACCTG
>JAQICW010000685.1 GCA_027858355.1 Desulfobacula sp. | reverse complement strand
TTCCCAGGCAGCAGTTTAAAATACCCATCCAGGGTGCTATAGGAGGAAAAATTATTTCCCGGGAAACCATATCTGCATTTAGAAAAGATGTGACTGCAAAATGTTATGGCGGTGATATTTCAAGAAAACGAAAGCTTCTTGAAAAACAGAAAAAAGGAAACCAAACAATCCAAATGGTGGGTTCTGTTGAGATCCCTCAGTCTGCATTTCTTTCTGTGCTGAAAACAGACTGAGCAATCATTATTCAGATTTGTAATTGTAATTTTTACGTGACTCATGTATTGAATAAAAAAAATATAATAAAGGTGAATCCTATGAACTATGAATGTATTATTTATGAAAAAAAGGATCAGGTTGGTCTGATCAAGTTGAACAGGCCCAAGGTGCTCAATGCAATGAATCGGCAACTCTGGATTGAGATGCAGGATGCCCTTGAACGAGTAAAACAGGACAATGATGTTAAAGCCCTGATTATTACCGGGGAAGGTAGAGCCTTTTCAACCGGGGCTGACCTGAAAGATTCAAAGGACAGAAGCATTGAAGATTACAGAGTTTATCTTGAATCCCTGCAGGAAGCGTCAAGAAAGATTATTCGGTTTGAAAAACCCACCATTGCAGCCATTAATGGTTATGCCCTGGGTTCCGGGTACGAACTTGCCCTGGCCTGTGATATCAGAATTGCAGCCAAAGAGGCTCTTATCGGTTCTCCTGAGGCAAGGGTAACCTCATCTGTCACGGGTGGTGCATTTCGTCTTGTTCAGGATCTGGTCGGGCCGGGCAAGGCAAGGGAACTCCTTTTTACAGCAGAAAATATTACTGGAGAAGAAGCTGAACGTATTGGTCTGGTCAATAAAGCAGTACCTTTGGAAGCGTTGATGGATGAAGCAATTGCCATGGCTCAAAAGATTGTTGCCAACTCGTCGTTTTCCTTGAAACTCATCAAAAAAGGCTTTCTCATGGCCCAGGGTGAGTCCAGCCTTGAGGCGCTGATGGATTACGAGATTGAAGGCTGCCTGGCCTGTGTTTCAACAAAGGAAAGGGAACAGTCTTTAGATACTTTTGAGCAGAGAAAAAAATAATCAAAGGAAACTATCATGTTAGATAAAGTACTCGATGCCAAATCCGTTGCCATAATCGGTGCATCAAAAAATAAAACAAAGCGGGGATACCAGGCCATTAAAACCCTTAAAGCAGACGGTTTTGAAGGGCAGATTTATCCGGTAAATCCAAAAGAAGACATGATTCTAGGGTTTCGCTGCTATAAAGATATTACAGATATTGAAGGTCCTGTAGATCTTGCCCTGATTACAACCCCTGCCAGGACAATACCAGGTATTTTAAAAAAGTGCGGTGAAAAAAAGGTTGCCGGTGCTGTTATCATTGCCGGTGGTTTCAGGGAGCTGGGTGCCAAAGGAAAGGAACTTGAGCAGCAAGTTGTCACTGCGGCAAAAGAGACAGGTGTCAGATTGATCGGGCCCAATACTTCAGGTATGATAAATCTTAAAACCAATATGAACCTTGTGGGAATCCAGAATGCCCCCAAAGGACACATAGCCCTGCTCTGCCAGAGTGGTAATATGGCGCTGACACTGATTACAGAGGCCACAATCCGCAAGCACGAGGGGTTTACCTATTATGTCGGGGTGGGAAATGAGTCAGACATCAAGTTCCATGAGTATCTTGTATTTTTCAGAAATGATTCTGATACAAAGGCCATCCTGATGTATGTCGAGGGGATGAGTGAGGGACGTAAGTTCCTTCAGGAAGCACATAAAACAAGTAGAGAAAAGCCGATTATTCTTTTAAAGAGCGGTCGGTCAGCAACAGGGAAAAAATCAGCAGGGTCCCATACGGGATCTCTTGCAGGGATGAGTGAAGTGGCAAATCGGGCCTATGGACGTGCCGGTATCATCGTGATTGAGAATTCAGATGAGCTTTTCCCCGTGGCAGAGACTCTTTCCAGTCAGCCTTCGATTAAAAACAATTCCATTGCCATTCTTGCTGATGGCGGGGGACATGCCACTATCGCTGCTGACCTCTTGTCTGATTACAATATTAATTTGCCGGAATTATCTGATAAAACCAAGGAAAATTTGAGGAAAATCTTGCCTGAAGCCGCATCCCTTGTCAATCCAGTAGATGTGGCAGGGGGAACAGATTCTGATCCCAGCCTTTTTGCAGATTGTGCCAAGATTATATTACAAGATCCCAATGTTGGCGGTTTGCTGGTGGTTGGGCTTTTTGGCGGATATGGCATTCGGTTTGAAGAAAGTCTTTCCATTGGAGAAGAAGCTGCTGCCCATCGCTTCGGGGCAATGGTAAAAAAGAAAAGTAAGCCGATTTTTGTGCATTCCCTTTATAGTTCGTATGAGTCCCGCGCCCTGGATTTGCTGCGGCACTATGATATACCGGTTCATGATTCCCTGGATATTTCATGCAAGTGCGTAGCTTCGCTTTGTAAATATGGTAATTATTTAAAATCCTATCATGCAAAAACCAATTTTGTTTTTAACTGGCGGGCCAATGCAAGACAAGAAGGAGTGCAGATCATTGAAAATGCCAGGAAAGAAGGCCGCCATGTGCTGTTAGAACATGAAGCAAAACAATTGATCAAGCTGCATGGCGCCCCCACCTCAGTGGGGAAGGTGGCCAAAACCGAAGATGATGCATGGGAAATTGCGCAAAAAATTATAGAAAATAGTGAAGGTAAAGCGAGCAGTGAGCGTAAAGCGAGCAGTGAACGCAAAGTGAGCAGTGAGCATAAAGCGAGCGTTGTATTAAAAATTGTTTCACCGGATATTCTGCATAAAAGCGATGCCCGTGGTGTTAAACTGAATCTGAGTTCTGAAAAAGAGGTTAGAAAAGGATATCAACAGATTATTAAAAGTGCGAATGCCTATAACCCGGAAGCTGACATCCGGGGTGTCCTTGTTGCTCCAATGGCACAAAAGGGTCTTGAAATTATTATTGGAACCAAGATAGATGAGCAGTTTGGTCCGGTAATCATGTATGGGCTGGGTGGTATCATGGTTGAAATCATGAAAGATGTGACGTTCTGGGTATTGCCCGTTAATCCGACTTCCTGTAAAAAAATGCTGGAAGACACCCGCTCTTCTATCCTTTTAGTCGGTGTAAGAGGGCACAAAGGATATGATAAAAAAACATTGAGAAAGCTGATATCCATGTGTTCTGAGCTGATTGAATCCTATCCTGAAATTGAAGAAATGGATCTGAATCCGGTCATTCTTTATGAGCAGGGGCTGGATGTAGTGGATGCAAGAGTAATACTTAAAAAATAAGGGTTTTCTGGATTAATACTTTACAAATAAGATTGGAGATTGTAACTTTCATCAACATACATATTGGTTTCAAGTAAATTTCGAACAAAAGTACAAATAAATAAATCAATACATGGGAATATTGTTTTTTTAAAACAATAATTTAAATAATATAAAAAGAAAGGAGGCAGGGAAAACCAGGTGATTTAATTATCAAAATAATTATTAATACTTAAATTAGGAGGTTAAGATGAAAAAAGCATTAATTTTAACAACAGCTGTTTTATTTGGAATGGTCCTTTTTCTGGGATCATCCGCAACTCAAGCCCAAGCAGAAACAACTTTTGTGACCATTGGAACAGGCGGGATTACAGGTGTATATTACCCAACCGGTGGTGCGATTGCCAAGATTGTTAACCAAAAACGAAAAGAATATGGTATCCGCTGCACAGTTGAATCAACCGGCGGTTCTGTTTTTAACATCAATGCAATTTTGTCTGGAGACCTTGATTTTGGAGTTGCTCAGTCGGATCGTCAATACCAGGCTGTAAAAGGGCTTGCAGACTGGGCGGATAAAGGACCCCAGAAAGATCTGCGCGCCGTGTTTTCCATTCATGCAGAAACTGTTGATCTTATTGCAGCTGTAGATGCCAACATTAACAGTCTTGCCGACCTCAAAGGGAAAAGGGTCAATATTGGAAACCTTGGATCAGGGTATCGTCAGAATGCCATAGACGCCCTTGAAGCCAACGGACTGAACTGGGAGACAGATTTTAATGCAGAAAGTTTAAAAGCTGCCGAAGCCCCCGGACTGATTCAGGACGGCAGAATTGATGCGGCCTTCTATACGGTGGGACATCCTTCAGGCTACTATTTGGAAGCCACTTCAGGAACCCGCGAGATTAAATTTGTTCCTATTTTAAATATTGACAGTCTTTTGGCAAAATATCCATATTATGCCAAGGCTGAAACATTGATGTCAAATTATCCGGGTGCTGCAAATACTGAAGCTGTAGTCCCGACATTCGGTGTGAAAGCAACATTTGTGACATCAGCAAAAGTGCCTGATAAAGTGGTTTATGCCATTACAAAAGAAGTGTTTGAGAATTTTGAAGCCTTTGTCAAACTGCATCCTGCCTATGCCGGTCTCACTAAAGAAGCAATGCTCACCGGTCTTTCCGCACCCTTTCATCCAGGTGCTATGAAGTACTATAAAGAAGCAGGCTTGAAATAGTTAGATTTTTCTAAACTGTGTTTAAATGTATTGGCAGTGGAAAAGACGTGTGATTTACATGCCTTTTCCATTGCTGTCCTCAATTGGGTGAAGATTATGAGCGATACTGAAGTTCAAGAAATTGATGATGGTTTGGAACTTGCCAGGAAAATGGCAGAGGAAGAAGAGGGAATAGGAAGAAAACCCCTGGGGCTTGAAAAATGGGTGATTCCCTTCATTGCAGTTACCTGGAGCTTGTTTCAGCTGTCCATAGCCAGCTGGCTGATCCTTGATTCGACCTATATCCGGTCAATCCATCTTGGCTTTGCATTATTGATTGTTTTTTTAAATTTTCCTATTTTCAAAAAAAAAAGATTTGGGTTGAGGTTCTTGTCTGCCACGAAAAGGATTCCTGTCTTCGATTATATTGTCGCCATTGTTGCATGCCTTTCAGCGCTTTATCTTGTGCTGGATTTTGAAGGAATTACCACGCGGTATGGTGCGCCAATTCAAAGGGATATTGTCATTGGCATCATTTTGACTGTATTGCTTCTAGAAGCCGCCAGAAGGGTTATTGGACCGGCACTACCCATAATCGCCATCTGCTTTTGTGTATATGCCTTTTTTGGGCCCTATATGCCGGCCCTCATTGCCTTTAAGGGGGTGTCATTAGATCGGTTTGTGGGACAGATGACTATGTCCACGGAAGGTATTTATGGTATCCCCCTGGATGTTTCCGCAACCATTGTTTTTCTTTTTGTGCTTTTTGGTGCCATGCTGGATAAGGCTGGGGCAGGACGCTATTTTATTCAGCTGGCATTAAGTCTTTTGGGCGGTTTCAAGGGTGGTCCTGCAAAGGCTGCCATAATGGGGAGCGGACTTACAGGAATGGTATCCGGTTCCAGTATTGCTAATATTGTTACAACAGGAACATTTACCATACCCATGATGAAAAAGGTGGGTTATCCAGC
>JAQICW010000682.1 GCA_027858355.1 Desulfobacula sp. | reverse complement strand
CCAAAAACGGTTAGCGGGGTCAGACCCTGATAAGTAACTGTTTTTAAAAAGGATATTGCCAAAAGTACAGCCTAAAAAGCCTATTACCGCAAAGGACAGTTGGATTCTACCAACCATTTGATTTTATTTCAATTAATTTCAACCCGTTATCTTTGCAGAGTATATGATTTAATCAATAAACCGGGAATTCTTAAGATTCTGGGCGTTTAACATCACATTTTTTCTTTATTTTCTGCATAGTATATGATATTTGAAGCAATAATATCATATACTATGCAGAGGTGTTAAAATGTCTATTATTAAATCCAAAATTGATTTTGCCAGGTCAATTATCAAAAAAGAAAAAGTTTTTACACTCAAAAGGCTGGTAGAAATTATAGAGTGCTCCTCAAGAACCGCTCAAGTAAAACTCAAACTCTGGAAGACTTACACAAGCTACAATCAGAATGGAAAGTATTATACTTTGCCTGAAAACCCTGATTTTAATGTCCATGGCCTATGGCAATTTAAAAATGTTGCCTTTTCAAAGCATGGGAACTTGAAAAAAACCATTGTTCATTTAATTGTCTCATCACATGCCGGGTTTAACGGCAGACAACTTGGTGAACTTCTCGGGCTTTCACCACAATCTTTTATGCACCACATCCGCCATTATCCTGGGATAAGCCGAGAAAAACATGATGGTGTCTTTGTTTATTTTTCTGATGACACTTCGGTGTATAAAAAGCAGATCAAGGCAAGATCCACGTTTGTTAGTAAAGTGCCTGTTGTATCCGATCCGGCGGCAGTCATGATTCTGGTTGCCATCATAAAACATCACGGCATATCTACGGAAGAGATCCTTGCGCTGCCTGAAATCCGGAGAAGTAGAATTACCAAGGAGGCTGTTAAAGGATTTTTAGAATTCCATGGATTGGTAAAAAAAAATTCAGATTTGCGGCTTTGAAACTGCTCAAAGAGTTGGTGCAAAAATTAATTGTCAATACCAGTGCCAGTATTTTGTTCCCAAAAGTACCAATTCTCCATTTTTATCCGGAGACCCATATATGCCCGATATGTAGGTGCAAACTTCATGTTCAGAAAACGATAACAAAGACTGTTGTCACCATGGATATTGGAGCCTTCAATGCAAAAGAAACTGTGCTATTTTGTCCAAAACATCAAAAATATTTCTTCTCGGATCAACTACACAGCCTTGTCCCCAAAGGCGGAACCTTTGGTTTTGATGTCATTGTGGAAGTCGGCTTGGCACTATTTGCCCATTGTCGTAATAACCGGGAAGTCATGATGTCGTTAGCGGCTAAAAATGTATTTGTCTCTGAAAGGGAGATAAGCTATCTGGGGCGCAAATTTATTATTTATCTTACGCTTGCACATCAGAATTCCCAGCCGTATCTTCGGGATCTGATGACACGAAGGGGCGGTTATATCCTCCATGTAGATGGGACCTGTGAATGAGACAGCCCAAATTTATTTTGTGGCCTTGATGAAATCACCGAGCTGGTGCTGGACACGATCAAAATCCCTTCAGAGAAAAAGGAATATCTTGTTCCTTTCTTTCAACGCATCAAAGAACAGTACGGTGAACCCAAGGCACTTATTCATGATATGGCCCGGGGAATTATTGCGGCTGTAGAAGAAGTTTTTCCAGGAATACCGGATTTTATTTGTCACTTTCATTTTTTGCGCGACCTGGGAAAGGATTTATTACTGGATGATTACGTAAAACTTCAAAAACGATTGCGGAAGATCAAAGTCAGGCCTTCGTTGAGACTGAAAGCAAAATACCTTGAGCAAAAAATCGATCCTGACTGCCAGAGCATTAATGAAATTATGGTAAGCTTTGAATCCGGCACATGGCAAACCACTTCTTTTAGGAATATACCTTGGATCACAGCAGTGGCTTTAATTCAATGGGTGTTTGAGTATCCACGTCAGTCAAATGGCTATGGATTTCCATTTGACAGGCCACATCTTGATTTTTATCGGCGGTTACAAAGTGCACACCGGTTGCTGAGGGAGATTAAGAATGTTTATCTCCGTGGTAACATAAAAGACAATAGACCATTTTATCGATTTCAACACCCTTTAATAACTGGTACTATAGCAATTATTGCCATAGTTAGGGAGGTGCTTCTTCATTTTTTTGGTTATGCTTTGGTCCACTACCCAGGGGAACCACAAAAATTCCCCTGGGTAGTGGACTTCCACGCTGCTAAAAATTGTGGAAGTCAGCACTTGTTTTTATTATGCCCTTTATATGATTATCAGGCTTCGCTTATTGTGGTTATTGCATTCTGGATATATGCATGGTCTGCAAACAATTATGGTAAGAAAACCTCTGGATTTATTCCTTACCAATGCCGGCAATTGCATATAAAGGAAAAAATACAAGTTTCTGATCGGATAAATTCTGATACATACCATGGTAAAAGACGAATCCTTCAGGGCAGTTTGAATAGTTTTCAAGCATGAGATGAAGACTTTTTAAACTTCCTCCTGCGCCGGATTTAACTTCTATGGGATAAATTTTTCCTTTGCAAACAATGAGATAATCCACTTCAGCATTGCTGCCCCGGGCATCACGTGACCAATAAAACAGATTTGAATCATGCCACGCTATAAGTTCTTGAGCAATAAATTGCTCTGCAAGCTTTCCACGATACATTGCCAAAAGGTTTTCCTGTTGTAATTCCAATTCTACGGGTACCTGGCATAGTCGCTGCAAAAGTCCTATATCCAGAAAGGATGCCTTGAATTTTTTATGATTGGCAGTAGCGCCTAAGGGTAGACCTGATGGATTGCAGGCTGAGATTTTATGAATGACCTTTGCACGGGCCAAAAGGTCAAACGCTTTTCGGTTTGTCTGGCCGGAATGCCACTCATTCAGGCGAGTATATTTTAATTGTTCACCAATGCTTTTTGCCACATTCAGGAAAACAGCATCAAGACATATTGGATCAATGCGGGGCATATATTTAAGAAAGTCATCCTGGTATGAGTCAAGTATTTCCGACTGGACTTGAAAGGTTTCAACCATGGAACCTGTGGCCTGATAGGTCTTAATACATTCAGGCATGCCGCCAACAAAGAAATATGTTCGCAGTTCTTTCAGAATCATCTGCTGAACTGTTTTGTCAACCCCGGCCGGAGAGATGAGCACATATTGGGCCATAGGTTCTTTGTCCATGGCCAGAAGATATTCATAGAATGTCATCGGATGCATGTGCAGGTATTGAACGCGACCAACAGGAATAGATATTTTGTCAAAGGCAAATTCCAACATTGAACCGGCAGCAACAACGTGAAGTTCCGGCATCTGCTCATAAAAATAGCGCAATGCCATTATTGCCCGCGGACATGCCTGGATTTCATCAAAAAACAGAAGCGTCTTGCCGGGTATGATCCTGCCAACAGCCAATTCCAGATAACTCAGTATTGTTTTGGGTTCAAGACTGCCGGCAAAATGAACATGCAGGTCACGGCGTTTCTCCAGATCTAGTTTGATAACAATTTCAAATTGTCCGGCCAGGACATTTTCAACCAGCCATGTTTTCCCAACCTGGCGTGCTCCACGAATAATCAATGGCTTGCGCCGTGACGAGTTTTTCCAGGAAAGAACCTGTTTTTCTATCCATCGTTTCATAAAAAAATCCTTTATGCAACAAACTATTTATAATGAAAACTTGTCAAGTTTAACATTTTAATTCAGAAAGTCAAGGGTGTTTCAAAGTTTTAGGTGTAGAAAGTCAAGGTTCTTAGACGGGGTCAGGGTTCAATCAATAGTGTCGAGAATTTTTAACATTTCGGTTGGGCTATATACAGGAAGTTCAGACTTCTTAAATCCTTTAACATCTCTTGTGACAATCGCCTCAGCTCCGGCATGGCGGGCAGACTGATAAATAACAGCATCTTCAAAATCAGTGAATTTTGATTTAAGGGCATCTTCGATCACAGGTCTGTTTACAGGGGCAATATCGAATAAAATAGTAAGATTCTTGATTTGATTTTGGGTTTGCTCCTTTCCCACAATTTTTGTTGCCAGATAATGAATTGTTGTCACTGTAGTTGCACATATAAAGCCTGAGATCTCTCCTTGTTCTACCAGTGACAATAAGTGACCTGCGGGTGCAGAAAAAGGGGTACGATCAAGCATGACATCAAGTATAACGTTTGTATCAAACAGGATATTCATAAATATTTATCTTCCAGATATTTCTTGTAATCAGACTCATCAAGGTCAGCATCTTTAAGTGAACCCTTTAATGACTTTACAATAGGTCCAAGTTGTTCAGGCTTTTTTATGGTTTTTATATCCAGCAGATAAAAATAATCTGCAACCATTTGTGAAACGGATTTACCTGAAATATTTGCATAATTTTTAGCAGACTTAATTAGATTTTCATCCAGTCGCAAAGTAAGTTTTGTGTTCATATATTATCCTCCAATAATAAGTGCCGTATATATATATCCATACGATACGTCAAGAATGTTTGGGTGTCAATATCTATTTGGGGTCAGGCTTCGCTTAGTGTGGTTATTTGGGAGGCAGATTTGTGCTGATTAAAATGATAGGTGGCTGGGGACGCAGATTTGCTCAGATTAAAAGGATAGGGATTATGCGATAAGGTAACGGGTTTTAAAGGGGTTAAAAAAATAGGGGCCGTCCGGCAGTTTATTTGCCGGGCGGCCCTTTTGATTTCTTGACGAAGGGATTTAAATCGATTATTCTGGCCGAAGCGGCCTATATGCTGCAATATGCCTCAGGTATGGGGCGATAATCAAATCAGGATGTGCTATTTATGAAAGTATTTATTTTTATTCTTTTTTCGGTTTTGTTCTGCCAACATGCGTTTGCCGGAGACGTTCTTTTTTTAGATATTAACAATGCCATTCCCGAAATTCAGGTTGTTCAAGAATACATGGACAAAGAGAAAACAAAGAAAAATGGGCCTGAATCCAGGCTGGTGATTGTCCCGTCTTACGAGACATACAGCATGGAGAAACGTCAGAGAATCCAGGAATTAACGGCTATAATGAATGGCCTGAAGGAAAAGAATATTCTGAAGCCAGGTGGAGACTTTCCCAGACAGATTTTTAACCTTGGTAAAGTTATTCGCTGGGTTAAAACGGGTGACACTGATAAGGATTACAAGCTAAGTGATTTTTTGCCTGAATTAAAGGAAGTATTAAACAATGATTCATATGATTTTGACAGGGTATTTATTTCAGGCCATCATGGATCTGATTATGGCAGTATGAGCGCGTTTCTTGGGGGTGAATTTTTTAATGGGCTCACTGTTGATACTTTGAAAAAACTGCTCAACAATTCACCCACCACAAAAAATGTAAATTCCCTTATCCTGCTTGGATGCAAAACAGCCATAAATAAATTAATGGAACGGGACGGGGTTGCCTGGGCTGCAGTACTTCCGGATTCGATGCTACAGTTTGGATTCAATGAAACCTCACCTGTTAAGACAGATGAATTAAATTTATCCATATTAAGAGAACTGCTGGAAATACAGGCGTTGATTGGCCGGTATAAAAATGATCAAAATTCAGGGATAAGCCCTGACACCATTCTTCAACGGATACTGAAAATTAAAAGAGGCAATCGGTATTTAGGATTTCGTTTTAATAATAAATATTATCAATATCCAAAGCATTTTGTAGAATAGGCATATCCAGCCACAGTCTGAGCCTGTCCATGTCCCGGGCTAAATCAGTATTTGCCGAAAATGCCAATCTTGGCATTTTCGGCAAATGGTGCAAAATCTTTTATCCGGTCCATGGCAGATTCAAGATCAGGAACGATTTTATTGCGGCCAATAAGAATCAGGACATTTTTAGGTCCGAATGTAATTGCTCCCACCCCTTGCCTGTTTTTCTTCCAAGTTGCTTTGCTTTAACCTTGCGGCGAAGCAGTTGAGGAGGATAATAGCGTATGTCCCGGGTTTCCTGGTAAATTGCCATCAAAGCGCCAAAAGAGACATCAAGCCCCACCATATCTCCTGTTTCAAAGGGCCCCATTCGTCTTCCAAAAGCAAGTCTGACTCCCTTGTCAATATCCTGGACGGTTCCAATTCCTTTTTCCAGCAATTGGATAGCCTCCACATAACTTACCAGGTTGATTCGATTCATAAGAAACCCTGGGATATCATTTTCCACCCGGATAGATTGTTTTCTTATTTTTTTTATAAAAGAAACAGCCATTTCCATACTTTTTTCAGAGGTGCTGATACCTTTAACAACTTCCACAACTGGCATCATGGGTACAGGGCTGAAAAAATGCAGTCCAATGACCTTGTCTGGCCTTGACGTAACAGCTCCCATTTCTGTAATAGGGATAGCAGAGGTATTGGTTGCCAGCAAGGCATCTGGTTTACAAAAGGCATCAAATTTTTGAAAAATTTCCTGTTTAATAGTTAGATTTTCAAAGACAGCTTCAATGGCCAGGTCAGCCTGGTCAGCATCGCTGATATTTTTTGTTGTCTGTATCCGGTTTAAAATTGTGTTATGGTCTTCGGACAACTTTCCCTTTTCAATGAATTTATCCACAGACCATGATATTGCTTTCATGCCTTTGGCAAGGGCTTCGTCATTGACATCATTTAACTTTACATTGATTCCTGCCTGGGCAATAACCTGTGCTATTCCACTGCCCATAAGACCTGCTCCAATTATGAATACCTCTTTGATTGTAATGATTCCACCTTTATTTTATTTTGATTTGTCCAATTGGAGGTTGACTTCTTACCGCTTGTCTTTTAGGCTTTTTAAAAGAACCACCTGAAAAACAATGATCCAACCACTTATTTCTGCAAAGGCTTATAATATTAATAGGGCTTTGATCTCCGAATATCAAACAAATTCTATCAATACGTTAATTTTACCCTTTCATCAGCAGGTTTAGCTGCATCTTTTTCCCACTTGAGAACAGGTGGAATGGTTTTAGTCGGCGGCTCAATCATCAGATTAAGCATGACAGGTCCATCCTGATTTAATGCCCATGCAAGCCCGTCTTTGACTTCTGTGTTGCTGTGAATAGTCTTTGCTTTGAGACCAAATCCCTGGGCAATTTTTTCAGTATCAAAAGATTTTCCAAAATCAACGGCAAAATATGTTTCATCAAAGTATAATTTCTGGATCGTCTTAATCCAGCCATATGCATAATTCTGAAAGTTAATAAACACAATGGGAAGGTTGCATCTTACGGCTGTTTCCAACTCTCCTGCGGCCATGCAAAAACTTGCATCTCCATGCATTGCAATGACTTTACAGCCAGGCTTTGCAACCTGTACGCCCATTGAAGCGGGCAGGGCATAGCCAAGACTGCCGTGGGCCCTGGGCAAGACCGTATGCCGGCCCGCTTTCTTCTGCCTGAAACAGGATGAAAGATAAGGCGTGGGTGTTCCGGCATCGGCAATAAAATATGTATCTTCATCTGTAAGGTTCCAGAGCATATTAAAAAAATATGCAGGCGTAACCAGGTCTTCTTCTTTTTCAACATCCTTTTGGATCCGGGCTTGTTTTTCCTGCATTTTCCGGCAGACAAATTTATTCCAGGTGTCAAGCCTTGATTGATCTTCCAGGCCTTTTGCCTTCATTATTTCTAACAGTTTCTCCAGAAAAGCTTTAATGTCGCTCATAATGGCAACATTGGTTCTAATATTGGCATCCAGGAGATTCTCGCCAATATCAACCTGGGCAATCCTGCAGCTATCATTAAAAAGTGTCTTGCCTATTGTGGTCACATTGTTCAGCTTTGAGCCCAGGGCTAGAACAAAATCTGCTTTTTGAACGATCTCAAGCCCTTCCATTGAACCACCATTGGCACCAACCACACCAATTGAATATTGAGACAGCTCTGAAATTGCTCCTTTTCCATTAATAGAAGTCGCAAGGGGAAGGTGAAATGTCTCCACCACTTTTGCAAGCTCCTTATAGGCATCTGAAAGGTGTACCCCACCACCGGACAGTATAATCGGTCTCTTGGCATTTATAAACATCTCAGCCACCAGGGTCAGGTCAGCATCACAAGGCCCATACCTGAATGGAGAGTTACACCCGGTTAACCAGGACCCCTTTAATTCTTCATTCGTGAACTTTACTTCATCTTCAAGGATGTTCTCGGGCAAAGCCAGATGAACCGCACCCGGGACTCCGCCCGTGGCCATACGAAAGGCCTTTTTGAATAAATAAGGTATTTTACTTCCTATCTTGATTTTTTGATTCCATTTTGTAATGGGCTTCATCAATGCTTCCTGGTCTATATCCGTCAGAGATCCCTGTTCAACACTTACCAGGCCGATGTCAGAAGACAGGCAGAGCATTGGTATACAAGAATTGTACGCCTCGCTTACGGCAGGAACCACATAAAGGGCGCCGCCGCCACTTGGGGTTTCAACAACCCCCACTTTACCGGATACTCTTGCATAAGCATCTGCCATATATCCTGCATTGCGTTCATCGTGACAAAGAATATGATTGATTCTATTTTTCCTGTGAAAGAATGAATTATGAAAATGCATGCTCGTATCACCAGGAACTCCAAATACATGTTCAACCCCATGAGCGATAAGCATTTCAATAATTACATCTGATCCTCTCATTATTTTTATCTTCTCCTTGTTTGAAAATTAATCACTCAGCAACGATGATCTGTTTTAGGGGTTATACATTTAATAATCATCACTCATCAATGATGATAAATGACATTAGTTTACATTATTCCTGGTGTCACCATTTTTTTAGGATGGGAAACTCTTATATTAAATTGTTTTCATGCTTTTTTCTTTGTTCATTCTTTTAATACTGATGATGGCGTGATCTTTTACGTTTGAGATATGTTGTTTTAAAATCATGGTCGCGCCATCAAGATTGGAATTAGCAATATACTCATATAATTTTATGTGCTCTGAATCCACTGTGTCCATGGGTGTCACAAAAAGGATATTGCCCCTGTACTTAAGGTATAAAAGATCAAAAAGCGATTTTAAGGTATTAATTTGTATGGTGCATTCTGAAAGCGTTGCAAGGACAAGGTGAAATTCCATATCCTTTAAAAGTCGTTCTTTTAAATAAATATCTCGAACAGCCTCAAGATGGCTGTCCAGGGCCTTTTTCAATATTTTCAGGCCTTTTTTATCAATTCTGGATATTGTTTTTGGTAAGAGTGAGGCTTCGATTAATTCCCTGAATTCATATATCTCAATGATTTCCTTTAAGCTGATATTTTCAGTATAGTAACCGCGATTGGCTTCATGCCGGACAAGACCCTGGTATTCGAGCCGCTTTAATGCCTGGATAACCGGTGTAGTACTCATTCCTAGTCGTTTGGATAGATCTCCGTATGAAATTTTTTGGCCTGGAATAATTTCATTTAAAAAAAACATCCGGCGAATACCCATGTAGGC
>JAQICW010000681.1 GCA_027858355.1 Desulfobacula sp. | reverse complement strand
GGGTTAAATGACCGATCCCAACCCTTGCCAGCATTTCACATACACTGCCGCCAAGACCGCCCAGCCCTATGACAACAACTTTTGATGTGCCAAGGGTTTTTTGCTCCTCATGGGAAAGGGTATTAAAATTTCTATCATATCGTTCTTCTATTTTTAAGGTTCCCATGGTCTATCCACCTCCAACCGGGGGAAAAAGCCCTACCCTGTCATTGTTTTTTAATTGATACGACCTGTTTTGTTTCTTCCCATTAATAAAAATTAATTTTACCAGTTCTTTGGGAATACCAACATCTAAAATAAGTTTCTCCACAGTAGTTCCTTCAGTTATTTCAAGGCATTCGCCATCTTCTGGTTGATATTTGGATAAAGTTACAAACAGCTTTAAGTCTATTTTTATCATTTTTTTAAGTTTACACTTTTTAGTTCTGCTGTTATTAAGATGATACTTTATATTACATAAGTTAATCATTTTGTACATAAATTTAATGAAAATGAAAGAATCATGGGACAAGAAAAAAAAGAGCCTCTTGCCATACAACAACTCGCCCAGGACCTGGCAACCTTTGCCATTGACAGAACAGACATAAAAGAACTTTTGACAACTATACCAGAGAACAGCAATTTAAATCTGACCACAATTGAATATGAACTTCAGATTTTAAAAATCCTGAGTGTTGGCTGGGGTATATCCTTTTTCATGCCGGCCTCAGATAAAAACAAAGAACCATTAACCCAAATATTCTGGGAGTATATCAGGGAAACATCAAATAACATTTCAACACTTACTAAGACCGCCACAGGTCAAAGTATTGATTATTTTGACATCTTAAAGGAACGCCTGGATACCTACCTTACAATCATGCAAAAAAATCCCGATGAGACCCAAAATCCCGATGAGACCCAAAATCCTGCCAATATCATAGGACCGGTTTTTGCCCTGGCCTGTGATAATGGCAATGATGCCTTTGTTACTTTAATCGGCACCAAAATGTTTACCCTGACCTTAGGGGCTGTAAAAGAATATTTAAACATGATGATATAACCCTTAATTAATTTTATTAGGCAGGGCACAGCAGAAATGCAATCCTTTTAAATCTGTCAAAATCTGATTTATATATTGACAAAAAACATTTACTTATCCTATAAAAACAAATGGTTGTCAAAAGGAAATTAAAGTTAAGTGATGCAATACTTGGGATAGATGTAGGTGGGACAAATATTAAAGGCTCACTTGTGAAAAATGGGAAAGCAATCAAAAGCTTAAGTATTCCCACTAAAGCTGATTCTTCGAGAAAAGTTATAGTTGATAGAATTTATCAAGTAGTTGATTCGCTTTTTACCAAAAATGTCAAAGGGATTGGGTTTGGTTTTCCTGCACCTATTGAGGGTGGCCTTGCACGAGAAATTAATAATATTCCTAATTTGAACGGATTTGATATAAAAAAAGAGATTGAAAAAAAGTATGAAGTCAAATGTGCAGTTGAAAATGATGCTAAATGTTTTACTTATGCACAAGCTAAATATGGTCAAGGAAAAGGTAAAAGTATTGTTTGTGGTGTAACTCTTGGTACAGGACTCGGTGTAGGAGTTGTTATTGAAAATAAGATTTTGACTGGAAAAAACGGAGTTCTAGGGGAATTATCGAGAATTCCTTACAGAGGTTCAATCCTTGAGGATTATACTAGCGGGAAATTTTTCTTACGAAATTATAAGCAGGGCCCAAAAGAAGTAATGGAGTTTGCAAATGCCGGTCATGCAAAAGCGCTTAAAGCATATGAAGAATTTGGTAGATATTTAGGGGATGCGGTTGCGATAATTGTTGCAGCGTATGACCCTGACATTATTATTTTTGGTGGTAAAATTTCTCAAAGTTATGATTTGTTTTCAAAAACTATGTTTGAAAAAGCTAAGATGAGAATGTTTAAAAGATCGTTGGATAGACTTACTGTGAAAGTTACAAAGATGAGTCATTCAAGTGAAAAAGGAGCAGCGGCATTATTTTTTCAATGAAATGAAAATTTTCGAAATAATGAGGACACGATCAAATGAGCCTAGAACGAGAACGACTACAAGAAATCCGCGAGAATAAGGCCGATTGGAAAAAATGGGGGCCGTATTTAAGCGAACGTCAATGGGGAACGGTTCGCGAAGACTACAGTGCTGATGGCAATGCCTGGAATTATTTTACACACGAACAGGCTCGTTCGCGGACTTATTTGCGTGGAGAAGATGGGCTGGCTGGAATTTCTGATAGTAAACAGCAACTTTGTTTTGCACTGGCGCTATGGAATGGTAAGGATCATATCCTCAAAGAACGACTTTTCGGTCTGACTAATAGTGAAGGAAATCACGGAGAAGATGTGAAGGAATACTATTTCTATATTGATAATACTCCGACCCATTCGTATATGAAGTACCTTTATAAATATCCACAGGCTGAGTTCCCATATGAGGATCTGGTTACAGTCAACAGCCAGCGTGCAAAGACTGAACCGGAATATGAATTATTGGATACAGGGATCTTCAATGAAGATCGCTATTTTGATATTTTTGTTGAATATGCAAAAGGTGATGTTGAGGACATCTTGATCTCTATCACTGCATGCAACCGTGGTCCTGAGGCTGCTCCACTCCACATATTGCCGACACTTTGGTTTAGAAATGTCTGGAATGGTAATCCAGATGAACGGCCACAACTTTCGGGAACAGAAAGTGTCGTGGCAAAACACAGTGAGTTAGGCGAATACTATTTCTATTGCGAGGGTGAGCGTCAGTTGCTATTTACAGAGAATGAGACGAATAATAAACAGCTTTTTGATTCTCCGAATACGACCGCGTACACCAAAGATGCTATTCATCGCTATGTGGTTGACGGTCTTAAAGATGCAGTGAACCCGGAGTCTGTGGGTACAAAAATCGCAGCTGATTACTCATTGCTTATTCAAGCTGGCGAATCAAAGACGGTGCGGCTGCGTTTGACACAGCAAAAGTTTGATACGCAGGATGCTGCATTTAGCGATAGCTATGAACATATTGTAGCTGAACGCCGTGCCGAAGCAGATGCATTTTATGCTGAACTGACCACTGATGGAATGACTGAAGATGAATCTCGTGTGATGCGCCAAGCTTATGCGGGCATGCTGTGGTCTAAGCAGTACTATGAATATGATGTTGAACGCTGGCTGACAGAGCATAACAATCAGAGCGTGCGCAACAAAGATTGGGCACACATGAAAAACTCAGATATAATCTCAATGCCGGATAAGTGGGAGTATCCGTGGTATGCCACGTGGGATCTGGCTTTTCAGACAATCGCTTTTGCTCAGATTGATATTGATTTTGCAAAGCAGCAACTATTAATGTTTTTGAGTGACCGCTACATGCACCCGAATGGTCAACTTCCTGCATATGAATGGAATCTTTCAGATGTGAACCCCCCCGTACATCCCTATGCCGTCTATTCTGTATACCTCGCCGATAAGGATCAACAGGAAAAAGGTGATATTGAGTTTTTAAAACATGCCTTCGAGAAGTTGGAGTTGAATTTCAAATGGTGGCTTGAACATAAGAACCCTGAAGGCAAAAATGCCTTTGAAGGAGGGTTTCTTGGCTTAGATAATATCGGGGTATTTGATAGAAGTTCAGATCTACCGACTGGTGGGAAGCTGGAGCAATCTGATGGAACTGCATGGATGGCACTCTTTTCTCAGTTTATGCTTACGATTACCTTGGAGATAGCTCAATATGATGTGAGCTATGACAGCACAGCTCTAAAGTATCTTAATTATTTTATTGAGATTGCATCTGTGATGGATAAACCTCTTGATTTAGTGGATGAGATGTGGGATGAAACTGATGGCTTTTTCTATGATGTTCTGCGCTACCCGGATGGGACTGGTACACGGCTTAAAATCAGGTCATTGGTCGGTTTATTACCGATGTGTGCCTCGACCGTCATTGAAAATGATTTACTTGAGTCACTGCCGCACTTCAAGGAGCGATACGATACCCTTGTTAGCAACAACTTACAATTGACGCAGAATATTGCCTGCCCTGAAGCCCCCGGTCTTCAAGGCCGCCGTTTACTTGCCATTTTAGACGAAGATAAACTACGCAGTGTTCTCTCACACATGCTGGATGAAAATGAATTTTGGGGACCGCATGGCATCCGTTCTCTGTCAAGATATCACGCTGAAAATCCATATCATTTTGATTGGGACGGACAATCTTACGGCGTTGGCTACCTGCCAGGTGAGTCCGATTCAAGTATGTTTGGCGGTAACTCTAATTGGCGTGGCCCTATATGGATGCCAATTAATCTGCTTATTTGTCAGACTCTGCTCAATTTGCATGCTTATTACGGTGACAATTTTAAGATTGAATGCCCTACCGGCTCCGGTAATGAGAAAACTTTTTTTGAGATCAGTCATGAACTCGCACGAAAAATGACATCTATTTTTCTGCGTAACGAGGCAGGATTACGCCCCGTATATGGGGCGAGTGAGACATTTCAAAATAATCCGCATTGGCGTGACTATATACTCTTTTATGAATATTTTGATGGAGACAAGGGAACCGGTCTTGGAGCAAGTCATCAGACTGGATGGACTGGCATCGTTGCTCCTATTCTAAGATTGCTTGGCGATTTGACTGATAATCAAATAGAGGATGAGGGGGTAGCTGTTGTTCATAAAGCACCTGAGGATGATACACAATGACAATTCGCAAACACCCCTACTGTATCAGGTGAATACACGCATCTTTTTGAAAAACTTATCCGATCAATCAGGGCACCATGCAACACTCGAAAACATTCCCGACAACCAGCTGGATCAATGGGCCGAGCAGGGCTTTGACTGGATCTGGTTGCTCGGAGTCTGGCAGACAGGTGCTGCGGGCCAAATAGTTTCCCGAAATCTTGCACAGAAACGTAAATCATTTAAGGAGTTGCTACCAGATCTGCAGGATAACGATATTACCGGATCTTGTTTCTCAATCAGCAATTATGTTGTTCACTCGGATTTCGGAGGAAACACCGCACTTGCAAAATTGAGAACGAGAATGCATAAATGTGGCTTACGACTCATACTGGATTTTGTGCCGAATCACACAGCACCCGATCACCATTGGACGGCAGATGCTCCTGCGTTTTATATTCAAGGTAGTGAAGAAAATCTGGTTGCTAAACCGCAAAATTACATTCGAATGAATAATCACATCTTTGCATATGGTCGGGACCCTTATTTTGACGGATGGCCTGATACGCTTCAACTTAATTATGGCAATCCCGACGTGCAGATAGCCATGAGCAATGAGCTACTGAATATTGCATCTCTCTGCGATGGTGTCCGATGTGATATGGCTATGTTGATTGAAGAGGATATATTCGAGAAAACCTGGGGACAACGGCCTGAACCATTCTGGCCAGATGCAATTGATGCCGTTAAAAAGAAACATCCTGAGTTCTGTTTTATGGCCGAAGTGTATTGGGATCGGGAATGGGCGCTACAGCAGCAAGGATTTGACTATACGTATGACAAACGGCTCTACGACAGGTTGTTGCAGCACAATTCACGTCCCATTTACGAACACTTGACAGCCGGGCTTGACTTCCAGAACAAGTTGGCCCGTTTTCTTGAAAACCACGACGAGCTTAGAGCTGCGGAGGCCTTTCCTCCTGAACTCTACAAGGCCGCAGCAGTGATAACCTATTGCACCCCAGGTCTTCGTTTTTTCCATCAAGGACAGCTTGAAGGTTACACAAAGCATATTTCAGTGCATCTTGGTCGCAGCCCAAAAGAGGATACAGATCATGAGTTGCGTTCTTTTTACAAAAAACTACTTTCTGTCCTGAAAAATAAGGCACTGCACGAAGGATCATGGCAGATCATTCAGGATAATCCAATTGTCTTTAGTTGGACATATTCAGACCAGACGGCTGTAGTGGCAATTATAAATTACTCTACAGAAGTGGTTTCTGCGAGTATACCTGTAAAAAGAGACACCGAATTTTCTGATTTACTGAAGTCAAGTCCGAAATACAAACAGAGCAAAGGGCATCTACAGATTGTACTTGAACCTGGTGAAGCACATCTCCTAGGATAAGAGTTACAGTTCTTAATCAAAAAAATGATGCAAAATCAAAATACCACTTATTTGGTACTATATGGTCAAATATTGGTTCGGAATCATGCGGGATTTGAAGGATATCGAGCATATTTTTTATCAAGAAGGCAAATATCCTTCCCCTTGTGCCAGTTCTGTGGATCTGTATTATGATCCTTGACTTAGCTTCCTGGTATAATATTTAAGGACAGTTTATATGTGATCAGGTATTGTTTTTTTATTCATAGTGCTTTATTT
>JAQICW010000607.1 GCA_027858355.1 Desulfobacula sp. | reverse complement strand
CAGCAAAGATAGTGATGTGTTTTCAAGGAACAAGCTCTGGCATCATTGTGCTGCCGTTGCGGTTTGCAGCCAACTCATAGCAGAACGAATTTTTCAGCAGAACAGCGAAGATGCTTTTTTATGTGGTTTAATTCACGACATTGGAATGATCATTCTGGATCAACTTGAACCTGAATTATTCATGATTACCTGCAAAGCCTATAAACCCGGAGAAAAATCTATCACTCATTATGAGAAAAAACATATTGGAACTGATCACACTAAAGTAGGATGGCAATTGGCCCGGGATTGGAAATTGCCTTTAAGCGTGCTCGACGGTATCCAACAACATCATTTGAGTCGTGATAAAATAAAACCTGATGAAATGGCAGGGATTATACAAATGGCGGATTATCTGATTTACAGACAAAAGATCACTCCGATTGAAGCTATGCAAGGAAACCTTTCGCAACCTCTTTTACTGCATATGCGACGTAACATGCAAGAATATAAAGGGATCGCCCTTGACTTGCCGGAAGAGTTGGCAAAAGCAGAAGAACTTTATTCATTGGATAAAAATTAAACTATGGAAATAAAAAATGATTTATTTGATGAGATTGAAGAACCCCATAGCGTCCACCAGGACTTTCTATCATTTCTTGAAAAAAAGTGTCCGGGTATCAACGGCAAAATAATTATTAGTGATGGGACAAGTTTTATATTAAATGAAAATTTCAGTATTCCACAAGAGATTGAAGACACACTTATCAAAAAGACAGAAGCAGAAAATGGCGTTTGTTTTCAAGAGGAAATTGACCCTGGCATCATTAATGCGATTTATATTCAAAAATTAGATGGTATAATGTTTTTTGCTTTTCCATCACAGTGTCAGGATGCCAAATTATTAACCATCATTATCAATCAATTGGTGGATTCTTATTTTTTTGAAAAAGACTTGGAAGATCAGAAAGAAATCAGCGACATAAGACAAAAACAAAGTGCTCGAAAAATAAAAGTCCTTGAGAAAAAAAGCGTGGACATCCTGTCACAAAGTCATGCCAAACATGTTGAATATTCAAAAAAATTAAAGTCTGAAATAAAGAGACAAACTAAAGATTTAATTATTGCAAGACGAAAATCAGAGGCGGCTAGTCAGGCCAAAAGTGATTTTTTGGCCAACATGAGTCATGAAATTCGCACACCCATGAATGGTATTATCGGGCTGTCTCATCTTTGCCTTGGGACCCGGTTAAAATTCCAGCAACATGATTATATTGAACAAGTTCACCAAAGTGCTCAGTTATTGTTAAGTATCATCAATGATATTCTTGATTTTTCTAAAATTGAGGCCGGCAAACTTGAACTGGAATCCATACCCTTTAATATGAATGATGTGCTCAACAACTTAAGCAATATGATTTCCATCAAGGCCCAGGAAAAAGGTCTTGAGATTATGTTTGATATTGATCCTGAAACACCCCTGCAACTTATCGGAGACCCTTTGCGGTTTGGTCAGATTTTGCTGAACCTTACGGGTAATTCAGTTAAATTTACAGAATCCGGTGAAATCGTAGTCAATATCAGACCGGTTCAAATAAACCGCGACACAGTGGAACTTGAGATCAGGGTCACTGATAAGGGGGTCGGGATGACATCCGATCAAAAATCCAGACTCTTTCAATCCTTCAGCCAGGCCGATACCTCCACCACGCGCAAGTTCGGTGGTACAGGCCTTGGGCTTACGATTTCCAAACATTTGGTCCAGCAGATGAAAGGCCGGATCTGGGTTGAAAGTACACCAGGAAAAGGAAGCAGTTTTTATTTCAATATCGTGTTCGGCAGAACCTTTCAAACAGAGAAAATCTTGGAACCAGAACTTCCTGTAGATCTGGATCAACTGAAAGTACTGGTGGTGGATGACGTTGCCAGTGCAAGGAAAATGTTTGCCGCGATTCTTGGCTCCTTTTCTTTCAGGGTGACCTGCGTTGATTCCGGGGGAGCTGCTCTAACAGCGCTTGCAAATGCGCCTGTCGATGACCCTTTTCGCCTTATTCTGATGGACTATAGCATGCCTGGTATGAATGGCATTGACACCTCCCGGAAAATAAAAGAGTCTCCACAACTGGCAAGGCATAGCACCCTTATCATGGCGACCGCCTATGGAAGTGATGATGTGATGAAACAGGCTGAAGATATTGGTCTGGAAGGCTTTCTCACAAAACCTGTAACCCCTTCCGTTCTTCTGGATACAATTGTCGATGCGCTGGGTGACAAAGGAGGTCTTCGCAAAATTGGAAAATCTGCAGACAACTGGAAAATCAAAACACTGGAAAACATCAAAGGGGCGCATATCCTTGTGGCTGAGGACAACAAGATCAATCAGCGAGTGGCCCAGGATCTTTTAACCCAGGCAGGGATGCAGGTGACCATTGCCAACAATGGTAAAGAAGCTGTCGGCCTGGTAGAACATATAAATTTTGATGCCATATTAATGGATATCCAGATGCCGGAAATGGATGGCTATGAAGCTTGTCAAGCCATCTGCAAAAACACATTAAAAATTCAACCTCCTATCATTGCCATGACTGCCAATGCCATGTCCGGGGATCGTGAAAAATGTTTAGCCGTCGGCATGTGCGACCATGTGGCTAAACCCTTTGAGCCTGAAATTTTATTTGAAACTCTGGTTAAATGGATACCAGAAGGGAAAAGAGATCCAGTTTTGGTAGCGATCCCAGAAAAAGAAAACCTGCCGGAAAAGACAGCGCTTCCCCATGACCTGGAAGGCATTGATATCGAGACTGGATTGCGGAGAACCGGTGAAAATCGTGCACTTTACATCGAACTTCTGAAAGATTTTGTCACAGATCACGGCAATGACAATCAGGTTATTTCCCAGGCGCTCCTGGAAAACAATATCGAGTTAGCCCTTCGCACGGCGCACACCCTTAAAGGCGTGGCAGGAGGAATAGGTGCCCTGGCACTATACGAGAGCGCACAAAAAGTGGAAACTACGATTAAGGAAGATCAATTGCAACTATTAGAGCCTCTGAAGGAAAAAATGACCTGGGATTTACGGGAAGTTGTTGAAGATCTGGAAAAAAAGATAATACAACAGCCATCCATTGAAATAAAAAATAAAAGCGACCAACCCATTAATGTAGAAAAAATAATATCCCTTCTGGACGAACTTCAAGGGATGGCTGAGGAGATGGATCCTGATGCGGAAGAAAAAGCAAAAGAAATAAATCAATTGCTTCATCTTCATGACAGTATTCATAAAGAACTGGGTGCAATGCTTTTCGACCAGTCGGCAGACATGGATTTTGAAGAAGCGCTTGAAACCCTGACAGAACTCAGAAAGGCCTTTGGCAATACGGGTTCATAGTTGACCTGGATAGTTAAAATGGGAATGTTATCAGCCTATATTTGAAACAAAGGAGAAATACAGCATGGATGAATTCAGTCGCATTCTGATAGTGGATGATGAGCGATACAATATCAAAGTATTGACTGATCTTTTGCGGGAAGATCACAAAATCATGGCGGCTAAAACTGGTGAACAGGCATTAAATGCAGCCCAGGGAGCCAATCCACCGGACCTGATTCTGCTGGACATCATGATGCCCGGTCTTGATGGATACGAGGTGTGCAAAAGATTGAAATCTGACAGCCGGTCCATGCACATACCCGTTATATTAGTCACAGCCCTTGATGCTTTAGATGATGAGGCCAAAGGATTTGAGATAGGTGCTGTTGACTATATCACCAAGCCGTTTAAACCAGTGATTGTCAAGGCACGGGTCAGAACGCATATCCAATTGAAACGCAAAACTGACCTTCTTGATCGCATGGCGTTATTAGATGGCCTTACAGGAATTCCCAACCGCCGCAGCTTTGATGTCACGCTTGAAAAAGAGATCCGCAGAGCGGCAAGGAGCAAATCATTTCTTTCGTTGATTTTAATGGATATTGATTTTTTCAAAAAGTATAATGACCATTATGGGCATGTTGCTGGTGATTCATGCCTCACCCGAGTGGCCAAGGCTGTGGAAGGGGTTAAAAAAAGGGGCTCTGTTTTTGTGGCCCGTTATGGGGGGGAGGAATTTGCAATGATTATTCCGGAAACCGACATGAAAGGCGCGATGCACATTGCCGAAGATGTGCGTTGTGCCGTGGTTGCATTGAATATCCAGCACAATACTTCGGATGTTGCGGAGTATATCACTCTGAGTTCGGGTGTAGCAACGATTTTACCTGATCAAAAAATGTTGCCTGCTGATCTGATCAAAGCCGCGGATAAGGCCCTCTACCAGGCAAAAGCAAATGGGCGCAATTGTGTTATAAATTCTTTTAGTCAAATAAAAAAATAATTATCATGGGGGAAAAATGGATAAACAAAATTGCGTTTTAATCGTAGATGATGAACGCTTCAATCTAAAAGTTTTAACTGAATTTTTGCATGAGGATTACAAGATAATGGCCGTCAGAACCGGTGAACAGGCATTGAAAGCAGTCCAGGGATCAAGCCTGCCGGATCTGATTCTGCTTGATATAATGATGCCGGGGATTGAAGGGTATGAGGTGTGCAAAAAAATAAAGCAAGATGAAAAAACCAGCCATATCCCAATTATTTTTGTGACAGTTATATCAGAGGCAATGGATGCAGCGAAAGCATTTGAGTTTGGGGCAGTAGATTATATTACTAAACCATTTAACCCAGTTACTGTTAAAGCCAGAGTTAAAACCCATATTCAGCTCAATAATACCATGCGCAATCTTGAAGCAGCACTGAAAGATGTGAAAAAACTTAGCGGTCTTTTACCCATATGTTCAAATTGTAAAAAAATCAGAGATGATAAAGGTTATTGGAGTCAGATCGAAGCTTACATACGAGATCATTCTGAAACAGAATTTAGCCATGGTATTTGTCCTGGGTGCTCTGATGAACTTTATGGCAAAGAAGATTGGTATATAGAAATGAAAAAAGAGAAGAGCCAAAAAAAATAATGACCTCATTCATTGTTCTTACAGCATTTCAAAAATTGCAGAATAGCATTAGCATTCTTCTGATTCTTTGAAATAAAACCTTACTCTATATCTTGTGGTTAAAAAAGAAAAATCTTGAATACTCCGGTTACAATATATGAACCAAGAACGTTATCAAAAGCCATTCTTTCAGATTAA